>NZ_RZSN01000048.1:31471-34947 GCF_003997315.1 Mesorhizobium sp. M1A.F.Ca.IN.020.04.1.1 | reverse complement strand
GCTTGATGGCGTCGTCCTCGATCAGCGCCTTTGGCCTTGCGCCGCCGATCGAGCTGCCGTGATGCAGCGCCTGATCTAATTCGGGGGTGAGCGGAATACCTTTCTCTACCCGCTCCGCCGATTGGACAAGCTCTTCGAGAGTGGCATTGGCCAGTGCGCGCGGCTCGTAATTCGTGGGCGAAAACTGAAAATCGAGCGCGCCGATGCGGTCCGAGCCTGATTCCAGCAGGAACGTCAGTTCTGAAATATCGAGCCGCGCGATTTCATCGCCCTTCACACCGAATTTGCGGTTTAGGATAACCCGTCGTCCCCAGGCATCGGGGGCAGCATCGCGGATGCATCCCGGCATGGTTAGGCCAGGAAGCAAAGGCAATTCGCCTGCCTTCAGGGGCAGTTCCGGGAGATAAAGCGGGATCGCGCTGCCCAGTTCACGAAAGCTCCTGCCATAGTTGAAGCTGACGAGTCCGTCATGGGCATATAGCCGCCCGGCGACAACCGGCGCGGTCTCGCCCGGCAGCCAGACCCAGACATAGGCTTCGTCGTACTTGGGGACCTTAGAACTCATCGACGATCTGCTTGCCGGCCTTGTAGACGTGCTTCGGCAGCAGCGCGATGCGATCGTCCATGCGGCCTGTGAGGGCTGTGATGCCCTTGCCGTCCGCATCGAACAGCTTCACACCGACAATGGCAGCAGCTTCGAACATCAGTCCGATTTCAACTTTGGGATCGCCCTTCTCGATGCGCTGCAGGGTGCTGCGTGAAACACCGATTCTCTCGGCTAACTCCTGTGCGGTTAACCGGTGCTGCATCCGGCCCAGCCGGATGGTCTTACCGAAAAGGCCAAGCGCTTCCATTGCGTAGCGCGAATAGGTGCGTTTATGCGTTGCCGTCATTCGGGTCTCCGTGACCTATCCATGAGCCATATCACCTCGTTTCGACCTTTATATAGGTAATGTCGCAGAGCGACTGCCAAAGTCAAGCCTCCGTATCGTATGATCCAAATCCCCCTGATTCGACTTTATATGCAGCAAGAGTTCGCATCACGGCTACGTTCGGAAAGCGAGGTAGAATGCGACGGGAGACGCAAGCGTTACCCATCCGAACAAGGACGGCGAATATTGCCTACGGCTCCTGCACAACCGGCCAGCTCTGCGCGCCTCGGGCGAGGCGGAGATCTGGCGCTGGACCGCGGACAGCCTTGAGATGCCTCGCATGAGTCATTCGATGGGCGGTCCCTGGTGCCACTACGCCAAGCGCGATGAAGCGTTGCGGTCTTCGTCGCGCGCAACGGCGAAAGCGTGCAGGAGGATGGCTCGGGTCAGGGTGGACAAGCATCTGCGTAACAATTTGCTTTTCGAGGACGGGACGAGTCCAGGTTGGCCGCTGCTCAAGGCGCTGGCTCCGCAGCAGAGCCGAGTGAACTGGAGGGTCTGGTCCGGCGTCGAGGCACGGCGCAAGGCCTGCCGCGACGGGCGCGGATAGTGCTGCTGGCCAGCGAGAGGATGTAGAACAAGGAAATTGCCTTACGCCTTGGTGCAACGCCCAATACAGTGGGCACATTGCGTCGGCGCTTTGCCGAACAGCGGCTCGATAGCCTTTACGATGAACCGCGTCCCGGCGCGCCCGATGAGGAGATTGCCGAGACGATCCGGTTGACGCTGGGAGACGACGCCGCGGGACGCAACCCACTAGCCTGACTCTGCAATCTTGAGGAGCGCCAAGTTTATTCTGGCGTGCGGCGAGCTCAACGCCGAGCCGCTTGGCATCGATGCACGACACGACGTGATGCGGCGGTGTCGCACGGGTTCTCACGGTTTGTGGCTTCGGGATCGCGCGGAAGGCCACGCTTTTCTGGCGGCTCGCGCACCGGTGCCAGACGGCCGTCGGGACCTTAAAATCGACGGGATGACCGGCGGACAACACCTCCACCCCGGCCATACCAGGCCTGGCGGACCGCCCGGACAATCCTGAGATCCTGGCCGACGTCGGCGCCGCTTGGATAGCCGCGATTGAATGGATTGCGCGCAGAGGCATTGTGCGTCCTTAATGCACGCATGGTCTTACGTGCTCAGCGTCAGAAATGACTGCGCTTAAAACGTCAGCTTGAAGCCGGCCGACAGGGTCAAGGCATAGAAGTCCATGCCAGCGCTATCCTTGTGGGCTCCTTGTTCGCCGGTCGCGATGCTGTAGGCCGTTTTCTAGCCTTTGTTGCGAAAATATTTGTCGACATTGCCGGCCAGGAAGACGCTGGCGCGGTCGGTCATCTGATAATCGATCTTGGCGCCGGCCGAGATGAACGGCACCGTGAAGAAGTCGTCCTCAAATCGCAGGCCGCGCCCCTCCTCGCGCAGCCAGTGATGGTCAACAGCGCTTGCATCAACGGTGAAGCCGCTGCGGAGCAGACCCGAGAGCGTCAAGTTCCCGAGCGTCGTGGTCGCTTTCGCGCCAAGGAACAGGCCGAAATAGCGCTGTTCGTAATCGATGACCGGTTCGCCGTCCGGGAACTTGCCGCGATCCTCGCGAAAGCCGAAGCCGTCCCCACTCTATATGTACGAACCGCCATAGGCCTTCCACTTCATGTTGGTGTATTTGAAGCCGCCATGAAGGTTGATAACCGTGGCATCGTTGATCACGAAGTCTGGGCCTGCTGCCATGTCAAGGTTGATGTAGCGGTCAAGGCGGGTGTCGGGGTGGATTGACTGATCCGACCAATCCTGTCCGGCAATACGCCGTTGGCTGAGATGGTCCAGTTCTTCCAGACCTCGGCCTTTAGCCCGGTGGTCAGAACCGGCGCGCCGGTTTCCCAGATCAATTTGCTGATACGATTGCCCACTTCGACGTAGAAAAGCTCGTTGCCCTTTAGCCAGGTGTAGCCAACGCCACCAAGAAACACGACGCTCTTGTCGGGCGCTGAATAGGTGGTCGAATGCGCCGCCATGGCGATGGTCGACGATGTGCAGAACGTGCCGAAAGCAAGAATTGCAAATGCTGATGTGCAGCGATTCATGGGGCCTCCTCGGGACATCCGTTGGTGATCTTTCGTTGAACGACGGCGGCTCACAGCGCCCGTTTGCAGGCGTTGTTTGTCGCGGCGACCATTGCTGGGCATTGGTGCAAAGACGTTGAACTCCGATGCGATGTCCGGGACGGCTTTGGTCATTGCCCTTTGTCTGGTGCGCTGCATAGAACGGCTTGGTCCGCCCACTACCGCGTTGCCGGACCATATAAGAGATTTGGCCCGACGCGAGAGGCGGCACTCGTGGCCAGAGAACGGGATCGCACCGGCCGCCACGCTGTCAAAATGCCGAAGTTGGTGATCCGGCACGACGCTTAGCTTCTTCCCGCTCTTTGGCGATGAAGCGTTCCAGCGTGTGAATCTTGAGCACACCTGAAATCACTTCGTCGCCGAGAACCAACGCCGGCGTGACGTTGATGTACAGCTCCTTGGCGAGCGCGCAATTGCGCTCGAGGACGTT
>NZ_RZSN01000048.1:0-31372 GCF_003997315.1 Mesorhizobium sp. M1A.F.Ca.IN.020.04.1.1 | reverse complement strand
TTGGCGATGAAGCGTTCCAGCGTGTGAATCTTGAGCACACCTGAAATCACTTCGTCGCCGAGAACCAACGCCGGCGTGACGTTGATGTACAGCTCCTTGGCGAGCGCGCAATTGCGCTCGAGGACGTTTTCGATGGCGCGGTCTTCCATGTCCCGCTTGAGCTGCTCAACCTCGAGGCCAACGTGTCGTGCGATAGTCAAGATGTCGAATTCGCTGAGCTGCGCGACCGCTCCGGGACGTGGGACTTTCAGTAAGCGCCCCGAACCAGCCTATTTCCTTTCACAGCCAACCGCGCCGCTTGAAAAAGAGATACGGAACCACGGCGGAGAGCACCATCAGACCCAGCGCAAAAGGATAGCCCAGAAGCCATTTTAGCTCGGGCATGGCATCGAAGTTCATGCCGTAGATCGAGGCAACCAGCGTCGGCGGCAAAAACACGACGGCAGCGACCGAGAAAATCTTGATGATCTGGTTCTGCTCCAGATTGATGAGACCCAGCGTCGCGTCCAGCAGGAAGTTGATCTTGTTGGACAGGAAGGTCGCATGGTCGCTGAGGAACGTGGCATCGCGCTGGACGAGCTTGATACGTTGCCGGATTTCCTTCTGCAACTTGCGACCGGACGACGCGACTGCCCAGCTGGTCGAGTCACTCGCGCTATGGTAGGCGACGAGCCGCGCGATGCTCACGAGACTCTCCTGAATTTTCGTCAGCAGCTCACCCTTCCGGCCGATTCGCTCGACAAGGGATTGAAGGTTGCGTGTTTTCTTCGAGGCGCTCGGAGACGTGTTGCGAAAAATTTCGCGTGAGAGTGCATCAATCTCGTCGCCGATGCGCTCAAGCGTGTCGGCCGCGCGGTCGATGATCGCTTCGATCAGACCCAGCATCACCAATTCGCCGGACGTGCAGGGAGGGCCGCTAGTACGCTGTGCTTTCGCCGCATAGATCAAGAACGGCTTCGGTTCGGCGTGGCGGACAGTGACGAGCGTCTGGCCCTTGATAACGAAGGTAACCGGCGCTTTGACAGGGTCCTCGCCCTCGATATTCGCGACCGCGGTGATCGTCATGAACTCGGCGCCGTCTTCATGATAAAGACGGTCCGACAACTCGATTTCCGCCATCTCGTCGCGCGTCGGGATATCAATGGCCAGATGCGCCTTAACAAGCTTCACTTCCTCAACAGTCGGGTTGAGGAGGTCGAGCCAGAGAGCACCGAGAGCTTCGGCCTCCGGCAAGCCGTCAATTGCTGTCAGATGGCCGTTCTGGCCCGTGTAGATGCGCAGCATTTATGGCCCCTTCGGCAAGGCAGTATGCCGCCCGCGGAGCCTTTCCGTAACCGGGGCTGAAGCGCTCTACACTGATCTCGGTCATTTTGGCCGCCGGCCGATTGTGCTGGCTTGGCTGGCGATCGCATTTCCGTGCCTGCTGCTTAACTATTTCGGGCAGGGCGCGTTCGTTCTTTCCCGAGGCGGGACGATCTGACATCCATTCTTCGAGATGACCACGGCTGGACGTTGGTGCCGATGGTGGTGATGGCTACGGCGGCAACTGTGATCGCCAGCCGGGTCGTGATTCCGGCGCTTATTCACTTGTGCGACAGGCCGTCCAGCTCAACATGCTTCCGCGCTTCGAAATCCGGCATACATCCGAAATGCAATTCGGGCAGATATACCTGCCGCGCGTCAACCTGCTGCTCGCATGGTCGGTCATGTTGCCGTCATCGGCTTTGGTGAGTCCAGCGCCCTCCCGTCAGCCTATGGCATATCGGTCACGGGCGAAATGGTTGTGACGACAATCCTGCTCCACATCGTGATGAGGCGTATCTGGAGGTGGACGCTCCTCCCGGCGCTCGGCCTTGCGCTCGTCTTCGGGGTGGTCGATGTCGGCTTCTTCTCGGCGAATATCATGAAAGTGCTCGACGGCGGCTGGGTCTCAATCCTTGTCGCCGGCGTGTGGTCGCGATGACTTGGGTTCGCAGAACCCGCCTCCTCTTCGAGAAGTCCCGCAAGAGCGAAGTCCCGCTCGATTTGATTGCCGAGCAGATGACTGCCAAGGTGCCGTCGCGGGAGTGGTTGGAATTGTGAGTTGGCGTAGTCTCCGGGGTGTCAACCTCGAATCATCCGGCCTTGCGGTGCCGGACAGGATACTACGCCATGACAAGGACTACCATGAAAGCCGAAGCCGTTCATCCCGGGGGATGAGGCGACGAGCTATCTTTTCGACAACTGGTTTGATCCGATCGAAGCTGGCCTGCGCGAGCGGGTGCGCGGCTTCATCGAGACGATGCTCGAGACCGAGTTGGAAGCGGTGCTTGCCCGTCCCCGTTATGGCCGGCAGCCGGCGGCGCGCCAGTGATGAGACCACCGGTGTCGCCGGCCACCGCCACGGCAGCCGGACGCGCACGCTGACGGGGACCTTCGGCACCACTGAGATCACGGTTCCGCGGGCGCGCCTTGATGTCGACGAGGACAAGACGGTGGAATGGAGGAGCAAGGCTCTGCGCGCCTATCAGCGGCGCACGAAGGCCGCCGACGCACTGATCGCGTCGAGCTACCTGGCGGGCACGAACACGCGACGCGTCCGTCGTGCGCTTGCCGCCTTGTTCGGCGGCGCGATCGGCAAGGACGTCGTCAGCCGCACCTGGCGCAAGGTGAAGACGGACTGGGACGCCTGGAATGGTCGCTCGCTGGCCGACGAGCCCGATCGTGCGCCTGATCCTCGACGGGACGGTGGTTCGTGTCAGGCTCGACCGCAAGGCGACCTCGATCTCGCTGCTCGTTGTCATCGGCGTGCGCGCGGACGGCCAGAAGATCCTGCTCGCGGTCAAGAACATGGGCGGCGAGACGACCGAGGCCTGGCGGGCGATCCTCGACGATCTCGTCGCACGCGGCCTCCGCCGCCCTGAGTTCCTCATCGTCGACGGCGCACCCGGCTTGGACGGGGCGATCGCCGGGCTGTGGACGGGGTGCCGGTTCAAAGATGCACGGTTCACAAGCACCGCAACCTGCTCGCCCACGCTCCCGAGCGCCTGCACGAGGAGATCAGCGCCGATTACACCGACATGATCTACGCGGCCACGCCGGAGGAGATCGAGAGCCGCCGCAAGGCGTTCCTGCGCAAATGGCGGCTCAAGTGCCGGGCGGTGGCCGACAGCCTGGAGGAGGCCGGTGAGCGCCTCTTCGCCTTCACGCGCCTGCCGCCGAGCCAGTGGAAAAGCACCAGAACTACAAACGCGATTGAGCGTCTGCATGAAGAGTTCAAGCGGCGCATCAAGACCCAGACCGTGCTGCCTTCGGCCGAAACCGCGGCAATGTTGTTCTGGGCGTTGATTGCGTCCGGCCAAATCTCGATGCGAAAAATCGACGGATGGCACACGCTCCCCGCCAAGCCACTCGATCAGCAGATTGACCTCGCCGCATGAACCGATAACCTCAATTTACCGGAGGCTGCTCCGCCAAATTCCAACACGATCCGCTACGGCACCGACGCCAGAGCCTTCTATGACAAAATATTACACGCCCAGCAACGCCGTCCTGGTGGTGGCCGGCGATGTCGAGCCGGAAACGGTCAAGGCGCTGGCCGATAAGACGTAGGGAACCGTGCCGACGGCTCCTGGTCTAACCCGCATCCGCCCAGTCGAGCCGGAGCAAAACGCCAAGCGCACGGTGCCGCTGACCGACGTGCGCATTTCGGTGCCGCGCTTTTCCACGCAATGGATGCTGCCGTCCTATCATACGGCCGCACCCGGCGAGGCCGAGGCGCTCGACTGCTGGCCGACATCCTCGGCGGCGGGACCCGCAGCCGGCTATACCAGCAGTTTTCGACCGCATACGCGCCCAGCTTCTCTCCGAAATCATTGCCGATGAGCGCGAACCTCACGCGATCCCCGAGCTGGCCTGGCGGCGCGGACTCTACGGCACGCATCCGTATTCGAGACCGCCCAAGGGAGCCTGACCAGCGTAACGCCCGCCGATCTAAGCGCCTTCCACAAAGCCGCTTTCGCCCGCGACGGGCTGCATGTGGCGGTCGTAGGCGACATAGATGCCAAAGCCCTGAGAGCAAGGCTCGACCAGCTGTTCGGCGATTTGCCTCAGAAACAGGCGCTCGCCCCCGTACCTGATGTCACCCCGAAGCGGCGAGCGGACGCAGGTCGCAACGCCCTCCCCCAGACTTCGCTCCAGCTGGCTTTTCCCGCCATGGGACGCAACGACCCGGAATTCTACGCGGGACAGCTGATGAACGATATAGTCGGAGGCTCACGATTTACCTCACGTCTGTTCCAGGAAGTGCGCGAAAAGCGCGGCCTTGCCTACGGTGTCTCGTCCAGCTTGGAAGACTACCAGCCCAACATGCTTGTCGTGACGACGTCGACGCGCGCCGACAGGGCGGCCGAGACGCTCGACCTGATAAGACAACTAATCAAGGAGCTGGTGGACACAGGCCCAACAGCGGCCGAACTCGAAGCGAGCAAGAAGTATCTGATCGGCGCCTATGCTATCGACAATCTGGGTTCCTCCAGGCCGATTTCCGCCACGCTTGTCGGGTTGCAGCTCGACAAACTCGGCATAGACTACATCCAGCGCCGCCCGGCCCTCATCGAGCAGGTGATCCTCGAGCAGGCAGGGCGGCGGCGAAGAAGCTGCTTTCGGCCGAGCCCGCGATTATGGGCGTTGGCCCGTGACAGCGAATAATCCCACGCTCTACAATAGCTGAAGGACTCGCCGACCTACGTGTGGCTGATCCGACTATGGTGTGGCAGAATGAACGCCTTGAGTTCTGCCTGCTCGCCTTCGCAGACCAGGTTCTCTCCCGTGGTTCGATTCCCGACCCGAAGAACGCCGTCGTTCCGAGAAAGTATTCTAACTTTTGCGTATGCCAAATACGGGAAAGTTAGAAACTCTTGAATATGAAGCCGATTATGCTAGCTTTCCCGTATATCAGATACGGGAAAGTTAGAAAATGGCCCTTCACCTCGTTGGGGAAAACATCGATAAAACCCGCAGCCACTATCAGGCTGAAACGGGCAAGCTCGTCCAGCTAATGCGCGGCATCTATGTCGATGCCGGGGAGGATATCGAGGCCACGATACTCAAGCACGCCGTCCGCATCGCCAAATACCTGTATCCCAACGCTTACCTCTCGGCGGCGAGCGCTGTGCTTCTCGGCCCGACCCGGGATGGCCGCCTGTTCCTGAGCGGGCGACGAATACAGCGCAGGCGCTTGCGCTTGCTGGAAATCATTCAGAACGCAGCTCCCGACCACCCATCAGTCGCTCAAGCGATTGTCGATGATGGAATGGGAGAAATCCGGATCGACGTCTCCTCGATGCGCCAGCGCTTCCTCGAAGCTTTCCGCCTGCGCAGCGAACACGCGGCATCCATCGACGAGACGATGCGCGAGGCAATCGCGAACCGCCTCATAGAACAATACGGCAGCGCCCAGGGCGCTGCCGACGCGACATGGGCGCTTGCCCGCGCGAACCAGTGGTATCGCGAGGGCGAGCACGCCGAGCGCTTTTTCCTCCGCCCTCCACTGACCACAGAACCGGCACGCAACGGAGCCGCGCTCGATCTGATCGTGGCGTGGCACGGCGCTCCGCTCGGAAATCTCACACATGATGGTTTTGAGTGGCGCTGGAATGCAGACGATCAGGGCCCGCCACTTGTTCGCCAGACCACGCCGGGCAAGCTCCCTCCTTTCATTCTGTCGCTGCTGCCTGAAGGCTGGCTTGAGTCAGTGTTGAACGACCGCGACGAGCGCGCGACGCTACGCTCGGGCAAACGCTACATGTCCAACATCACCATCGTCGAGCGTGCGAGCGATCTCTCCGCCCTGCCGCCCGACATCCTGTTAACCCGGCTCAATGGCTTCACTAGAAACACTGTCTTCACTGGCCAGTATGCAGGGCCGGGTCGCGGCGACCTGGAGCAGAGTTTCGAACGCAATCTCGCACAGATATTCGAGCGTACTGATACGCCTCGCCTTTCGGGTGTTCAGATCAAAGCGCCTATGTTCCTCAGTGCGGATGGCACCCTCTCTCCCAGTATCGGCCGGCCTTTTACCCACATTCTCAAACCTGCGGGTACGGGCGGATTTGAGGCCCTGCCAGTTATCGAATGGCAGTCGCTCGCTTTGGGCAGCGCGGCCGGTTTCAAGACGCCCGCGACAGCGCTCGTCCCGATGCCTGACGGGATGCCTCCGGCGCTACTCGTGGAGCGGTTCGATATCAGAACGAGCCTCGAGGACAAACACCTGCTCGCGCTTGAGGACTTCTGCTCGGTACTTGGCGTGCCCACCGAAGCAAAATACGACGGCACGATGGAGCGCATCGCGCGGGCACTAAGGCCGCTATCGACCTCTCCCGAAGAAGACGTCCTGCTTGTCCTGAAGCGATCCTTATTCGCCTGGCTGATCGCCGATGGCGACATGCACCTGAAGAACATGGCACTGCTGGAAATCGCAGAGCCCGGCAGCACGCAATTCAGCTCAGTTCGCATGGCTCCGCTCTACGACGCGGTCACGACTCGCGTGTTTCCACGCCTCGAAAAAGACCGGATGGCCCTCAAGCTGAACGGCAAGGACGATCGTCTGCGGCGCGCCGACTTCAAGGCTTTCGCGAGCACGGCTGGCCTCAAGGCAGCCGATGCGGATACCAGCATCGACGATCTTGTTGCAGCCCTCTCACGCGCGCTCAACCACCTCGAATTGCCGCCGCCTCTATCAGACGGCTCTCAAGGCGCGAAGATGGCGGAGCAAATGCGCGCGATTGTCCACGAACGCATCGAAGGGTTTGCATAGATGATCGATCTAACTGATACGCCGGTTTCCATGGACCGCACTTCCCAGCCGTGATGGGCGAGACCGCCCCGACAAAGCTTGGCAAGGGCTCGAAAGTTCAGGCTAATGATAGATGCTCAGTGGAGGGCCTATTTTCTAGCGCCGGCGACGTAACCGCTCGATCGTCTGCACAATCCCTTCGGGCGTCGGCTGGCGCAGTCGATGCGGTCGAGATCTCTGCTCGTCGTGGCAATGTTCACGGTGGTCTTTTTGGAGATCCATCCATTCCAGGACGGCAATGGAAGGCTATCGCGTTCTGACGACGCTTCTGCTGATGCGCAGTGGCTATGCTTATGTGCCTTACTCTTCGCTCGAAAGCGTGATCGAGAACAGCAAGGAGGGCTACTATCTGGCGCTTCGGCAAACTCAAAAAACGATCCGCAGTCCGAGGCCTAATTGGCAGCCCTGGGCTGTTTATTTCCTGCGCGCTCTTCAGCAGCAAAAGCAGCGGCTTGAGAAGAAAATCGAGCGCGAGCGTCTCGTGCTCGGTACGCTTCCGGAACTCTCCCTTCAAATAGTTGAAGCCATCAAGGAGCGCGGGCGAATGACCATTGGCGAGATCGTCAACCTGACCGGTGCAAACCGGAACACCGTCAAAAAACATGTGGCAACCCTGGTCGAAATAAACCATCTAGCCCCAACATGGAACCGGCAAGGGAACGTGGTTTGGCAGACGTTAACACAGACTACTTTATGTGATTCAACCCACGAAACGCACCACGTCCATTTACTTTGAACACAATATGATAAGGAACACTCTTTCCGAGCTTAAGCCCCCGGGCAAAAAGTTTTCGAGGGGTGGTTGCCGCCGCCCTCAGTGCAATTAACCGGTATTGAGTTCCAGCTTGCCAGCAGCGGTTATCAGCGTGGCGTCGATGGCAAGTCCTCCTTTGAAGGCGGTCGCATTCGAGGGGAATGCTCTACAGGGACGACCCGCCGTAAACGACGCTCTTTCGAAAATCCCCGACCTCTTCCACCACAACGACCCCCCTTCTCGTTTTTTGGGGCGCGACCTGCACGGTCCCGAGCCCAGCTGGCAGATGATCTGCGTGCCTACGGTCGCAAAGAAGGCATCACCGTGCTGATTCTCGACTGTGGTCCCTTTTGATTTTCCACGCCCGTTTGTGGCGCTCGCGATGGGGGGCGGCAAGATCGAGGACTTTTGAAAGCAATTTCAATCCGATGATGCTCAAAAAAGGCATTTGGCTGCACTGCTGCTATTCGGACCGATGGCCGGTACGCGCGGTCGGGAAGCCGATGTCCATTGTTCAGTTTGCACCTGATGAGAACCGCAAGCCATCGACCAGAAGCGTTCAAGAATTCTCCCTTTCAAGTTGAGTGGATGGTCTACCAGCCGTATGGCCGAGGCCCTATAAGGACCCGCAGGTGCGGAGTACACGCCGAGGCTCTGCCGATTATACATATCAGCTGCCTTTGAGAGGAACCCGGTTTGCCCCTGTGCCTGCCGATGATCCGCCACTGAAATCCCCGGACCTGTTTGGCGCCGTCCATCGCCTGCCGGCACTTGGCACGTCAGTTCGCGAGCGGTCATTTGTGGTCCTCAACCCGTCGAGCGGCGAAGTGCTGGCAGGACGTCCGATATGGGCGTGGAGGAGACACGCGCTGCGGTAGACAAGGCCTATGTCGCGCAGCCTGGATGGGCGGCGCTGACCGCCGGGAGCGCAGCGACATTCTTTGGCGATGGCATCAGCTGATCATCGACCATGCAGGCGATCTCGCCGCGATTCTGACTGCGGAAATGGGCAAGCCGTTTGCCGAAGCCAAGTCGGAGGTTTCGCATGCGGCCGCGTATCTGCAATGGTACGCCGAAGAAGCCAATCGCATCTATGGCGAGACGATCTCCGCACCGTCTACAGACCGTCGGATGATGGTGATCAAAGCAGCAGATCGGTGTCGTCGGCACGACTACGCCATGGAATTTCCCAGCGTCGATGGTGGCGCGCAAGATCTCGCCGGCCCTGGCGGCGGGCTGCGCGATCGTGCTCAAACCTGCTGAACAGACGCCGCTCGTGGCAGGTGCAATATTTGCCCTCGCGCAGCAAGCCGGCTTTCCTGACGGCGTTGTCAACCTGGTCTATGCGTCCGAAGGTGATCGCGTGGGGCCGCGAACTCTGCTCCAATGCCAAGGTCCGAAAGATCAGCTATACAGGCTCCACTGAGGTTGGCCGACTGCTCATGCGCCAGTGCTCGGACCAGATCAAGAAGGTCAGCCTCGAGCTCGGCGGCAATGCGCCCTTCATCGTCTTCGACGACGCGGATATTGACGCTGCCGTTGACGGCGCGATCCAGGCGAAGTTCCGCAATGCCGGCCAGACTTGCGTTTCATCGAACCGGCTTTACGTCCAATCGAGCGTTCACGATGAGTTCGTCGAGAAGTTCGTGGAGAAAGTCCGGCACTTATCGGTTGGCGACGGCTTCGCTCCGGGAGTGGACGTCTGACCACTCATCGACATGCATGCTTTGGCCGAGATCGAGTCCCACATCGCAGATGCCGTTGCCAAGGGTGGGATAATCGATGCGGGGCCAAACGTATCGGCAAGGATGGCACCTTTTTCAAACCCACAGCCTTCACCGAGATCTCCAGCATCATGGCGGTTGCGCAAGAGGAGACTTTCGGGCCGTTGGCGCCGATCATCCGCTTCCACGATGCGGATCAGGTTGTCTGTGAGGCAAACGACACGATTTACGGGCTCGCCGCCTATTTCCATGCCTCGAACCTGAGGCGTGTCTGGCGCGTGGCCGAGGCATTGGAATATGGCATGATTGGCATCAATACGGGGCGTATGTCTTCGGATGCGGCGCCCTTTGGCGGCATGAAGCAGTCCGGCATCGGGCGGGAGGGTTCCCGCCACGGGCTCGAAGACTACCTCGAAATGAAGTACCTCTGCATGGGTGGAATCTAAATGACGTCGCCCCGAGTTTCTCCAGTTTTGGGTTCGTTTCCGGCGTGGGTTGTGCGCTGCTGGGCGGGTGAAGCGACGGGGGCTGGCGCGGAGCCTTTCGCATAGCGCAGCGCGAGCGACCGTCGCGGATTGAAGGTGGTGGCGAACTTGGCCGGTGTCTGCCAGGCGATTTGGGAGTGCGGCCGCGCGGTGTTGCAGTCGGCGCGCCACAGGCGATAGCGATGCTTGCCGTGCGCATGGAATGCCATTCGACCGGTTCTGATCCGCGCAGGAGAGGATGGCGTTCGAGATGAACTGGCTGGCATTATCACTGACCAGTGATGAGCCGGTCAATTCCCGGGCAACCAAGTGCCCTCGACCGTGCTGAATAGTGCGCCTTTGCCATACCGGCGGATTAGCGCGGCCGACCTTACTTCGGCATGATGCGAGCAATTTCTGCACCAGGCGCGCAACGTATGCCACTCCCTCAGATCGCCCAGCGATACGTCTGGGCCTGCATGTTTGCTGCCTTCTGCGATGGCTTGCCGACACTTTCGGCTCGCCGGGTGTGATGATCTTCTTCTGCGTCTTTCCCTCTCGGCGATATTGCCGTTCGGCCGTCCCGACCAAGGCCAAACCTCGGGCCGTTTTCCCGTTCCCGGGTCGAGCTTGAACGTCTCGTCGATGATGTTCTGGCGTGCTGCGAGCTCAACGCCGAGGCGCTTGGCATCGATGCATGGCACGACATATTGCGGCGGTGTCGCACGTGTTCGACGGTTTGGGCTTCAGGATCGTGCGGATGGGCCACGCTTTTCTGGCGGCGCGAAACACGGGCAATGCGCGTTCAAAACCTGACAAAGGCAGAAACTTGTCAGGTTCAATCCAACCGCCATCCGGGCACTGCGGAGGTTTTTCAAAGCATATTCATGCACTTGCGCGCTGAGCCCGCTGGCATGGACCTTGCAACGCTTGCAGCAGGACGGTATGCAATGGAGCAGACGAGGATGTTCTCTCCCCTGAACCGTGTGCCGTCTCTGAGAGGGAAATAAGCTCGTGCAGAAAATCTCACAACCTTTGACAACGGCTTTGGAGAACAACGTGGTGTTGCAGATCGAGTCCCCGGCTCCTTCGATTCAAGCGGAAACCTGGCTGCGTGGCGAGCCCCTCACCAGCTTCGAGCCCGGCAAAGTGTACATCGTCGAATTTTGGGCAACTTGGTGCGGTTCGTGTGTGGACGGGATGCCCCATCTGATGCAGCTGCAGGAGAAATACAGGGAAAGCGGCGTTGAGATCGTAGGAGTCGCGGCTAGTGAACGCGCTCCAACGGCCGATGAGGCCCGAAGCACGTTGGACGCTTGGTTGACGGAAAAGTTCCCGAATCTGAACTATCGGATCGCATTCGACTCCACAGGCGAAATGGACAAGCTTTGGATGGAGCCCAGCTTTTCTTTCTGGATTCCCACCAGTTTCGTGGTCGACCGAGACGGCTGCATCGCCTTTATTGGTGAACCGACGGAACTCGATGAGGTCTTGCCGAAGGTGCTTAACGGCAGCTGGCGCACCAGCGATCAGGCAAAATCCGCCGATGCGGAGCGGATCGCGGAAGGCGAACCCATAGCGCGCGAACAAGCGCTGAAGAAGCCGATCAAGGACAGATATCGGGCGGCGGTGGAGAAAAAGGATTGGAAGACGGCGCTCTCGGCGATCGAAGAAGGCATCGCCTTGATGCCGGACAACCTCGGTTTCCGCCGTTCTCATGTGAATCTGTTGCTTCACAAAATGAAGGACATGCAGGTCGGCTTGCCCGTCATGCGCCAATTCGTTCGCGACGCGATCAACAGAAACTCCGAGAATTGGATGGTTGCGGCGTTAGACGAGCTCTTCTTTCCGAATCTTGACCATTCGCACTTTCCGTCTGCTGAGCGCTTGGCGATGGGAAAACAGCTGTCCGAACACATCCTGGCACTGAATCCCCCGGAAAGCGACAAACGTAAGCTCCTGCCTTATCGTTTGGCAGCCCTGTACTATCACGAGAGCGGCAACAAAGATCGGGCGATCGAGTTGATCGAGATGGCATTGAAATCGCAGGGCGGTCCGGAGCGTATCCGGGACCAAGATGAACAGGACGAAATATCGCATTTGCTGCAGTTCCTGGCCTACTTCAAGGGTGAGAAGGTTTGTTACGGCGCTCTGTGTGCGGCTCCAAACAATGGCCGATTCGACAGCTGGTATACCGTTTGCGGCTGACCGCCAGCTTATGTGAGGGACAGAATTGGCCGGGCGGACAGCTCTTGATGCGAACGGCGCAAACCCCCGCCCGGCTTGCGAAATCACCTGGGCCGCTCTTTTGGACCTAAGTCCGAAGGACTGCGGCCTTCTACGATGCCCGCCTTTGTTTAGGCGGGCTATGAGCTGAGCTACGGGTTTTGCCCGCTTCTAACCGTTCGCCAGCCTAGCGCAGGTGCCTCTCAACACCTCCACCACACCAAGGTTTCATGCGGGTAGCGAATTCGATCTTGGCGGCATGGCCATTAAGCACATGGGATGGCCTCGCTGGCGGCATGCCTGTGATCTGGTGCTGCAGCCCACGCTTGCCTCCGCCAGCGGTTCGATGAGGCAGCCTGTCGCACAATTGATATCAGGACTTCAATGCCGGAACACCGGCGCCACCCTCAATTCAATAAATGAGGTGTCGCGCACCACGGTTGGCTGCTTGATCCAGGCAATTCCGGCCGCCGTCATCCTCAATGAGGTGACCTCGACCAGAGCCTCGGCCTTGAATGGCATGATCGAGGTGCATGGGTGCGGCCACCGTCATTTTCGTCAATCCGAACGGGATTTCTTGCAACCGCTTTGCGGCTTTATCCAACACGCCAAGGGCCGCGCTGTCGACAGGTGGCGCGAGCTTGGCGCCGAGGCGTCCACGTCAACAGATTCTTCTGACAATCGGGACTTGTACGATCACCCCAGGGGGGCGAGAGCCCATGACGATCATCGTCGCGCCGGCCGCGATCTGAAGCAGGCGTCGGCGCGCCTCCCGCCTATCTTCTGGCGAGGCTTCGGTGAAAGACGCCGATGGCGGAACGGAAACACCAGGACCGGCTGAATAGATCCCGAGCTGTGCGATCGCGTTCGGCCAAGTTGAGGAAAGCGAGCTGAATGCAGGACTTTGCACGCTAGCACCGCGTTGCCGGGCCATATAAGAGATTTGGCCCGGCGCGAGAAGCGGCACTCGTGGCCAAAGAACGGGATCGCACCGGCCGCCACGCTGTCAAAATGCCGAAGTTGTGATCCGGCACGACGCTTAGCTTCTTCCCGCTCTGTGGCGATGAAGCGTTCCAGCGTGTGAATCTTGAGCACACCTGAAATCACTTCGTCGCCGAGAACCAACGCCGGCGTGACGTTGATGTACAGCTCCTTGGCGAGCGCGCAATTGCGCTCGAGGACGTTTTCGATGGCGCGGTCTTCCATGTCCCGCTTGAGCTGCTCAACCTCGAGGCCAACGTGTCGTGCGATAGTCAAGATGTCGAATTGGCTGAGCTGGCCGCGAGCAGCCATAAGGGCGTGATGGAACGCCTCATATTTTCCCTGTTTGCTGGAGGCGAGCGCCGCCAGTGCGGCAAATTTGGAACCCGGTCTCTTGCCCGGACAATGTTTGTAGACAACCTTCAGCATGGGATCATGCTTGAGGGCTTGCTGGATTGTACGGTCTTCCGCCCGGCACCGCGGGCAGTTGTAGTCCAAAAATAAGACGAGAGGGACGTCGCCATTCGGGTTGCCAGCAGTTGGCGCAGCGGCGTCGTTTAAGAGTGCGTCGCGCCGCTCTGGAATGAGCTTCCGCCAAAACGCGACGAGCCGGCTATGGTTTTCATGCTGGCGCACGTAGTCTTTGGCAACTGGACCATATTGCGTCGCCAGCCCGAAAAAAAGCAGGGCTAGGGCTGAAAGAGCGATACGGCCGGCTTTTGGCGTAAGGCATGGTTAGGCTCCAATTAACAGTGAACGGCAGGGCGGCAACGGCTGGCCTTTTGACGTCAAAGGGGGCACCGCTTTAATGCCTCACCCGCTGTTCGCGGATGACGGGAGGTCAAGGGGCTCGTGCTATTCGAAGAGATGCGGTGGGATGGCTGGGCCCAACAGCCGACCCATCCGTGAGCGGCGCTGTGTGCGTGCGAACTGCCCCCGCGGTCGCCGTTCGCCGAGCGGCTTCAGGCGGCCGAGTGCGATGGCTGAGCGTGACTGCAGCAAACACCTGCACGTAAAGCTGGGATAAGAGGGCTTAGGGCGCGCGGGACTCGCGCTGCGGTGTGCGGGATTATATTCAACAATTCTTGTCTCCTAACCGGATCGAGGCAGGTTCCTCCCTCCCGGGCATCTCCCGTCGCTGCGCTCCGGTCGAACGTTGCACCAAGGGTCCTTGCAAGCCCCGCGCCAATCGCGATGTCGGCACTTCAGGAAGTGATTGCGCGGGCGGCAGGTGGGCAGTGGTCAGCGCGCCTTTCCAGAATATCGCTCGCATAAACGTCCGGCGAGCGGCTCCGAGCGTACCTGCCATCGCCGGGCTCTGCGACAGCCTGAAATCTATCTCGAACCAAATCCGAATCGCTCGTTGAGTCTCGTCCCTCCCAGCGCGGTAAACCGCGCCTCGATCTCGGCATTCCAGCAAGCCTCCCACGAAGTTCGCCCGCTGGACAGGGTGAAGGTCTGCTGTCCGATTAGCTGGTTTAAGATCAGCTCAGGCTGCGGCGGCCGCTCGATCTCGCAAAACTCTACAATTCTGCGAATGGTCTCGAGCTGAACTTCGCGTCCTTGGTCGCCTATGATCTGCTCATAGCTCAATCCAAGAACATTCTCCTGATCCGCCCACGGTGCCACTGGATGGCAGCGATCATTGAAAATGAAAGGCGCGATCTCATCGAAGTACTTCAGCATTTTGTCAGGTCCGTCCGGCTCATTGCGCCACGTAATCTCAGCCCTCTCAGGCGGGCACCAATCGCTGTCACCTACATATCGCATCTGCGACACAATTGCCGCACGCATTTCGCGCGAAAGAAAGACGATCTTGAAATCCGCTAAACAATGGCGAGTGCCGATGTCGCACGGTAGATGCCCATAGCCAAACTGACCGGGCTGAATAAAGCGCGAGGATATCTCGATCGGTATCCATAGAATATTTTCGGAATGAGTGAAGCGAGCTCGCTCGACATCCACAAAGCGGAAGTCTCCAAGATAGTCTTTATTAAAGAACACATCGGACTGTACAAGCCCGAGCAGTCCAAGCAGACGGGCATATAGGTGGGTGCCCGCCTTCGGAATGGAACATATCATAACCCGCGAGCTTGAGCGGCCGGCCGTCGGCTTGATTGACCAAGATTCATTCGAGCAGGGATAAAGTGGAAAGGGTTGACCCGCGATATCGCGCAGCTCTTCTGGAAGCGGGTGAAACATTGTGGTTTCCTCACTGTTGCAGCGGCTTTTTTAAACAGCCGGAGCCAATGCGCGACAGGACAAGTTCCTGACCAGCTTGACCCCAAGCAGTCGCGCCCTCTGTTGCCGTACCAGAGAAGTAAAGCCCGTCGCATGCGCTAGCCGCGAGACGAACCGCTAGTACGGGTGGCATCGGCAAGCTCGTGGCCAACTTGCTGAGATGAGCTATTTACCAAACGCCACGTCGGCGTTCCCTAGAGATGTAGTCACCTTGTCATGCCCCCGTTTTCGATCGGACGATGAACCTAATCATAGAAGAACGCAAGTAAGATTGGTTATGTCGCCAATATACTAATGAATATATTTTCCCAGACGGCACCGCTTGCGTTGCCGTGCAGTCGTCCCCACTGCCCTGACGACGAGGACACCACGGTTTGCGCGGCGCATGCGCAGCCAGTAAAGTAAGCTCCATTGACAGCATCGGGCCAGAAGACGTCGTTAAACGAGGCCACTCGCAAGACCGCCTCGCGAGCGGCCGAGCGCATGCCCTCGCGTCCATTGCCCCGACTGCCGAGACATGGGCGCGAACGGAGCGGCAGCCGGAATCCGATATCGACCTTGTCTATGATCTGCGTCAGTGAACCGTCAGCGAGACTCGAATATGCAGGGCTTTGCTAGGCCTTCGCGGGTCGACTGCCAGCTTGGAACGAACACTAAGACACATGCGGAAGCCCCGACATACACAGAAATTGCTGCTAGACATCATCTATGATGCAATTAACACGGCTCCGAATGCGCTCGCACGTATAGCTCTGTATGTTGCACAAGACCCCGAGGCTGTTCTGGCGCTGTCCATTGCCGACCTTGCGCGCAACACCGCTACCGGTTCTGCTTCAATTGTAAGATTTTGCCGAACCTTGGGACTCTCGGGATTTCGCGAGTTTAAGATTGCGCTTAGCGGCGAAATTGAGCGGCGGAAGTTGAGCGGCGAACTGGCTGAACGCGCGCCATCAGAAGCTGTAGACACAGCTCCTCGGATCGCCATCCTCAGTTCTGCTTTACAAAACTCAATTTCCGCGTCCGCTCGTGGTTTTGACGACCTTCAAATTAGTGGGTTTGCCAACCGCATCCGAGCGGCCCGACGCGTCGAACTGTTCGGCACGGGGCCGTCATCCGTCTGCGCTGATATTCTGGCCATGCGACTGATCTGCCTAGGTTTCCCCGCACATTGCTCGGGGTCCGCCACCGTGTCTCACGCTCTCGCGCGAGGGCTTGGCTCGTTGAGCCTCGCCATTGGCATTTCGTCGCGTGGCCACACTGTGGAAACCAAGGATTTTCTGGCTATTGCGCGCGAAACCGGAGCATACACGATTGCCATTACGACCCGCGTTGACTGCCCGATCGCCCGGACTGCGGACGAGGTGGTATTGTTTACCTCGGCTGAGGCTTGGCCACAGGCCGGGTCGGCGATGCACGTGCCGCCTCTGGTGTTGCTGAGCGAATATCTTTGCCAGTGTCTGCAGATGGCGGAAGTCTGAATCCCCACCAAGGCCAATTCGGGCAGTTCCGAGGTTATTTCCGGATCCCACCTCGGTCTTCGTCGCGCGTGCTCGCGTGCACGAGCCATTGAAGCGATAAACTTGAACCGCACTTTCGACTGTGCGTACTGCGTGCTTGTTACATGGAAACGACGAACTCACCGAGCAACCCTCTTGCCACGGCGCGCGGGTGTTTGGTGATCATAGGGGAAGCTTCAACAATTGAGAAGCTGACGAACTACTACACCGGGATCAAACCGGAGGACAAGGCAGGTTCCTCGTCGTTGGCAAGGCTGCAGCACCAGGTCGACTCCGTGACCTAGGCGGTCCATGCGCAAGGTTCGACGGCGCGCTCGCCGACTGAGTGGCGCTGGAGGGCCTCGAGAGGGCATGGGTCGGCCGCAGCAGCGTGGGACGCAGGAAGGCAGGCAAGATCCTAGCTTCCTTCTTCACCGACAGCAAGTCAGCGGCTCCTTTTGCCGGTCGGCAGATCGGTGGACCAGGTCGAGCTTCTTCCATGTCCACTTCTACGTTTGCCACGGTGTTCGGGAATTCCCGGGAGATTGGGGGCTGACATCTATCGCGTGCTGCCACGAAGGTTGGTATTGACGTATTTCGCGAGGTCTAGCGCGGAGATGCTACCAACCAATTGGTCCAGACTCATTTCGGCCGAGATTGAGGCGGAATGCTCCAGGAGTGCAAGGAGATCATCCCTGTGCTTCGAATGGTGGTTCTCCAGGTGCATCTCGACCTTTCGCGCGATGACGTCCGCGAAACTCGCCCTTGTCCCAAAAAGCGGATCGTTGATTAACGCCGTCGGTCGTTCCTGTTCGAGAAGCTTGCCTTATCGGACGTAACCGAAGCGCCGCTAGCGCAGCACCTGCAGCCCGTGCTTGTCGACCACAAACAGCAGCTTCAGCGCCATGCCACTCGGCCGCTTGGCGCCAGTCTCCCACTTTTGCACCGTCGATTCGGATGTGTTCAGATAGCGCGCAAACACCGGCTGGCTGACATGGTTCTTCTCCCGCAGCGCCTTGATCGCGTCGGGCTCGATCGCCGGCGGCACCGTCAGGCAGCTCTCGTCGAAGCTGCGCATCGTCGCCTTGTCGATCGCCCCGACCTTGTAGAGCGCGCTCGCCGAGCTGTGGATCGCCTCGAAGGCGTCGGACTTGTATTTTCTAGCCCTGCTCATGTGCATATCTCCAAAAAATCTCCGTCAGCCCAGCATAAGCCTTGGCCAGGCTGCGGAACTGGGCGAGTTCGTCGTCATCAATGTTGGCCCTGTCCTGCTTGGCGAACAGATACTCGTAGACCCAGAACCGACCGGATTTGGCCAGGATGATCGATCGGTGCCGGTTGTCGTTCAGACGCTTCTTGAACACGCCACCGCCAAGATCTTCGGCTTGTCCCAACGCCACCTGCGCAATCGCCTTGCACAGTGCCACGTCGCTGATTCGCGCCTTGCGCGCCGCCTTGGCGAACCAGGCCGGCTTGAACGTCCGCTGCGTCATGGTTTTGTATAGCACCAGGTGCTATGGATTGCAAACGCTGTGGTGCCGCCGCCGAACACCGGTTGGCCGACAGCCGGTCCCGTACCGCTAGAGGGTCTACACGTCAGTCAGATCCTCGGGATATCGGCCACCGCGCGCGTGGAACAGCCACCACGTTTGCGCGCCGCGCGTTGAAACGACCAGACAGTGGGGCTCATCCAGCGCCGGCTCGATCAAGCCCAGACGGACGAGCGCAATGATGGTCTTTTCGCCGATCGACTTGTCATGGTAGGAAAGCCCGGGCACGACAAGGCGCCATCCCGGCGTTCCGCGCTCGGTCGTGGCCGCCGCGAGATAGCCCATTTCCGATGGCGACTCGCCATGCCCCAAGGTGAACAGACAGATGCTCCAGAAGGCGTTTCGCGGACGCGGCGGGATGAGCGCCCAATCGAGCGGACCGTCCTGCGCCGCCGGCTCTTGGCTTTGCGACGGCCGGCCCACCGGTTGTCCTCAAAGCCTTGGCGATAGGCCTTTTCCAGCGCCCGGGCGATGGCGCCCGCCGTGTCGACGGCCATGCCGTATTTCCGGTCATGGCGGTCCTTGGCCACGATGTCGCGGGCCATCTCACGAAACCTGGCCTTGCGATAGGGATCAGCGGCGATTTGCGTTGATTTCTTGATCGCTTTCTTGATCACCGAGGTTCCCTTCGGGCAGGTCGCTGTCGCGCTGGCGTGTACGGATATGGGCCTAAGCCTGCGGGTGCGTGAGATGCCGATGCAATGGACAGCCTCGCTGTTTGGCTGCAAGCTGGCGCCGACTCGACTCTTCTGATTCAATCGCACAATTGAGCCATGGACAAGCTACTGAAACCAGATGGCGCGGAGTCCCATCAAGACCCGCAAGCCGCCCGGCGTCGCGACAACGGCCCGCCCGGCGAATTCGCAGGTCTGCCCGACATCGTCGATCTAGTCATGGAGATGGGACGCCCATCGCGGTCGCCGGCGCATCTCGAAGCGCTCGTCGAGACGGCAAAAGACTACGCCAAGGCCGCCAGCTCCGAAAACACGCGAGACGCCTACACCAAGGACTTTTCGCATTATTCGTCCTGGTGTCGCCGCAACGGTTTTGAGCCCTTGCCCCCAGAGGTACAAACAATCGGCCTCTATATCAGCGCCTGTGCCTCAGGCACCGCCGCCGGCGAGCCGAAACGCGGCATTCCCGCCCTTTCGGTCGCAACGATCGAGCGGCGCCTCTCCGGCCTGGCCTGGAATTTTACCCAGCGCGGATTTTCTCTCGACCGTGCCGATCGCCATATTGCCACCGTGCTCGCCGGTATCCGCAGAAAACACGCAAAGCCGCCGCGGCAGAAGGAGGCCGTCCTCGGCGATGACATCAAGGCAATGATCGCGACGCTCGGGCACGATCTGCGCGGGCTGCGCGACCGCGCTATTTTGCTCCTAGGCTTTGCCGGCGGGTTGCGGCGCTCGGAAATCGTCGGCCTCGACGTCGTGCGCGACCACAAGAGCGACGGCGCCGGCTGGATCGAGATTTTTGCCGACAAGGGCGTGCTGGTGACGCTGCGCGGCAAGACCGGTTGGCGTGAGGTCGAGGTCGGCCGCGGCTCCAGCGATTTTTCTTGCCCGGTTGTCGCGCTGGAAACCTGGATCAGGCTCGGAAGGATCGCGCGCGGTCCGCTGTTCCGGCGCATCTTCAAAGACAACAAGACCGTCGACGTCGAACGCCTTTCCGACAAGCATGTCGCCCGCCTGGTCAAGCAGACGGCGCTCGCCGCCGGCGTCCGCTCCGATCTTCCGGAAGCGGAGCGTGCGCTGCTGTTCTCAGGGCATTCGCTGCGCGCCGGCCTTGCCTCCTCCGCGGACATCGAGGAACGCTACGTACAGAAGCAGCTCGGCCACGCCTCGGCCGAGATGACCCGCAAATATCAGCGCCAGCGCGATCGGTTCCGGACCAATCTCACCAAGGCGAGCGGGCTGTAGGAACCATAAGTCCCCTGCCCTGCCGCTACTCAGTGCGTAGCAGCGGGAGTCTGCTTGTCGGAAGCTCGTCCTAGGACGACAGGGCACGGCCTCAGGCTCCCTACCTACGCGAGGCGGAGCGGCTTGCCGGCGAGGCCTGATGCTGCAAGAATCGAGGAGTTTGTGGCGCGAACGCAATACCCATCGCGCGCCCTGACCCTAGCCCGAATTGGCCAACAAATCGTAAACGCGGGAGCGCGCATCCATGGAAACCAGGATCATCGACAGCCGCAACGATTTCGCGCAATGGGCGATCGATAGGTCCAATGCGATCCTGATGGATCAGGGTTCGGAACTCGCCACCGCGGCCCGCAATGGAAACGAAGCCCAAATCGGTGAGACAGCACAGGCGCTCGGCCAGGCGATCGTCGATGCGCTGATCGAGGCCTTCGACGGTCTCGCAGGCGACGAATGAGCCACCGCTTGGCCCGCACGACTGGCTGCACCAATGGAAACGGCGGCCGGTACGCGGGCTCCCAGATCCACCAGCCATCATGAATTCGGACTGCGCTGAATCCGCTTCGGCGGCATCGCGAGAGGACCGCTCTTCGGGCGCATCTTCAAAAGACCGTCGATGTCGAGCGGCTCTGCGACAAGCACGTCGCTCGCCCGGTCAGGCAGACGCGCTCGCCGCCGGGGTCCGCTCCGATCTTCCGGAAGGGGAGCGCGCGCTGCTGTTCTCAGGGCACTCGCTGCGCGCCGGCCTTGCCTCTTGGGCCGACATCGAGGAGCGCTACGTCCAGAAGCAACTCGGCCATGCCTCGGCCGAAATCCAACCTCACCAAGGCGTCAGGGCTCTGAAAGCGCTCTCCCCTCCCCCGGTCGGGGCTGCCTCATGGTGCTCCGGGAGAGCAGGATTTTCACCTTAGCGCTTCAATTGAAATCGGGAAGTAAAACCGACAAGGTCTTCGGCGCGGGCGAGCGGCCCGATCAGGGTCTTCAGGGGCAGATCGGCGAATTCATAAGCCATTGATTCCTTTGTATCCGATTCGCGAAACGGAATCTATCTGGGCATTAACTTCCGTCACAGGCGATATCTTCCGCGGCAAAGCTAACTATCGATAATCCCCCCTTATCGATAGTGATTGAATAGTTCGCTGATTCGACTCTCAACCGCTCATATCAAGCGATTACTTCCATGTATCTGCTGCGCTATCCCCGTCCTGGCGATGGAGTGTCGCTCCTCACCTCCTCCACCACTCACCAGCCCGACGGGAATATCGCCCGCCAGCAGCTTCTCCTTGCTGAGCAGCGCGGCAACCTCAAGCGCCTCGAAATCGGGCAAATCCCGCAGGTGTGTCGAGGCCGAAGTGCAACAGGAAGGTCTTGGTCGTGACGTAGGTGTAAGGCGTGCCAAATTTGCGGGCTGGGCGGCCCGGAGGCGATAAAATCCTGCAACCGGAGCGCCCCGATCGGGTCGCGGCTGAACGCCTTCAGGGTCCAACACGGCCATTGCCGAAAGCGCAGCCTTGTGACCATCCGCCAGCATCGCTGCGACGATCGGCTCAAGCGGTTTCTGGTCGAGGGCTCTGATGACCTGTTTGGCAAGCCGCAACCCATGCGCTCGATCCCCCGTAGAGCTCGCGGTTTCCCTTTTCGAAGGTGCGCACGTATGGAGTTCGCATACTCCATCAAGGGTTAGGGTGATCGGACGCAAAGCCTTTTGGTGCTGGATTCTTGCGAGCGCTGGACCGGTCGCGGCGAAGCGGCCGCGCTTTTTTCAGCGGCCATGGTTCGCAGATCGGGCACTCAAGCGACCTCCGAATACAGCCTCTCGATTGGAGCCGACGGGCGGCTCCGCACAGGAACGCTCCCCCTTCGCGCTGCGGCCAGGTGCCATCGGAGAGCCCTCGAAACGGCCTTCATATACCATCGACGCAATCCTCTTCAGCCTGACATTGCCCGCTCAGTCTGAAGTTCTGAACGGGAGTGCTTCCGAAAAGGCATGCCCGGCAGGAGACTGAGCTCGCTGCCGGGCCGGGTACGCCTTGGGAGGTGGCGTAAGTCAATGATTCTCGCACAGTGGGAACCACTCAGTCCGCTCATTTTTCGGAAGCGTGCATGTACCGTGCCAAGGCAAAAAGCATTTAAAACGCCCGACAGTCAGCTTCCCTTACGTTGCGTACTCGACATTGTCGGCTATCGGACAATGCCGAACGTGCGTCGGCATCGACCGACGCCTGAACCAGAGCGCACCCGCAGGACGCTTCGCAGCCGTGTCGACCTGGCGAGCTGATGCGACCAAGTACTAGTTCCGAACTGTTCGACGGCTGACGCACAGGGCGGACTGTTACTTTGCAAAGAAGGAAATCTCTGTATCCGCCATTCATAAGGGCGCGGCCACGAGAGACGGCGCGGTGAATGCGGTCGCGCAGATGGTCGCGAGGATCCCTTCATTCGTCATCGACGCGGCGTTGACCAATCAGCGCTTCGGCGAGCTCGCGATGTGAGGCCCCGGCAAGCGATCCGTCGAGCGCACGAAGAACGAAGTTTAGACGGGGACCGCGTTTTTCCCGCGGAAACAAGCGGGCAGGCAGACGTTGACCCACACTTAGAGCATTGAGCCACTCGAGCGCCCTTAGGCGGTGCCTCAAAAGCTTCGCGGGCCAGATCGCCTCGGTTCGGAGACAGACAGGGTGCAAGATATCCGCGCCAGAGACGGCGAGCTGGAGCGTATGCTCGGCATTGCGAAGAAGAACATGTTGGCCCTTGCCGGGCGCCAGCAGGACCGTCGCACGACATGGCAATGCCAAGAGTTCGTACGGCGTTGTCTCCGACGATGCTGGCAGATGTTCTGCAATGACTGGCAACACATGGACGCACCAGAGCGGAGACCAGAAAACGATCGAATTTCGCCCATAAGACTCGGCGAACAGAACACCCCAGCGTAACAGGTCGCCGGCCGACGCGACCACGTCAAGCAAGGGTCGGTAAGACCAGCTATTGGCCTGCTGGCATGCAGCGGTCACATCACGCTGGAAGGCTGGCTTGCGGCGCAAAAACTCCCATGCCCTTTCGCGCGGCGTCATACCAGTGGTGTAGTCGTATGATCTTTCATCCCGCCAATCAGCCTCGACCGCGCCAGTCACGAGAACTGCAGGCACGACTGTGCCCCCTTGCCCGCCCCCACGGACGTCGAAACATCATGCCATTTGGCAAAGCACCGGCGCCGAAGCCACCAGACCTCGATGACGCCATTTCGTCGAAGCATGTGTCGTTGGCACTGTCCAGGGCAGAAGGCGCGCGTAAATAGAGACCAGGCTGTCGATCCCGCGCAGCGACAGCAAGCGCGGCCTGAGCACGCGAAGGGAGTCGCTTTGATAGGAGTGACCGGCTCCTGGGTTCCGTTCAGGACGTTCCCTGAAGACTCAGTGGCGTGGCGGTGGCTTCGACGCTGGTTGTGGGCAGGTTGTCGTAGCCCGGGCGCTATAAGCTTAGTCATCTGAGGTCTCCTGGGGGAAATTTCCGCCATTGGAGGCCAAGTTTCACGCTATGCCAGCCTGTATAGTTGTACAGGTGAAGCCGACTGGTCAGTGGACCGCAAACGAACGGGCGAGGCGCTTCTCTTTGGTGATGCTCGCGCCGCGCTTTCTTTGCGGACGGTATGGAGATGGAGCGCGGCTTGCCCCTGTAGCAGCCGATTTCACAACCAGACTTGCGCCCGCACTGCCCCTGTTGCTGCGGCATACCAATGCGTGGCGTCAGGAAGACATCGTCGACCATTAGCCGTCTCGCTGAGATACTACGCCGAGCCCGAGCTCCCCCTATCCTAGACCCTCGTATCGCATATCGGACGGCCCCACATCAGCCCAAGTTGCCATGGGGACCAGCCCCATGCGTTCGCCCGAATGCAGCTTCCTGGCTTGATCGACAGACTTCAAGGAATGCAATCAAGGGGACGGTGCAGGCCAGATTGCGGCAGGGCTTGGGCAACCATCAGGTCGCCCAAGCGGTGCCCCATCCTTCTCCTCAGAACTCCGCTGCTTCCAGCTGGCGGCTGAAACCCACAGGCGCAGCCAGCTTGGTCGCTAACCGCATCGATCGCCTCATGGTGTCTGCCATGAATCCGTGTGCGTGAAGCGCTCCAGAGCGAAGATGTTGGGCGTCAACCAAGTTCACCAATGAGCTTCACTGCTCGAGTTCTGCACGGTGTCACCGACTGGCGCCGGAGGTTGATCCGGTGATTAGGAGGAGCACTCGTTGTCGGATTCTCGACGATGTCGGACATGTGACACAACGCTTCCAGAGCGATCGCATTGTTCCGAAACGATTTTCCCAGTTGGCACGACGGTTGCGATCCTATGCGCAAAAGCCCTGCGATGCCGCACCGACTGGAAGAACTCATCAATGATCACGCTTTTCGAACATGTGGGCGCCGCTACCAACACTGAGCGTTCCCGAGCCGACGGAAGCCTCTATCCCTTCTTTCTGAAGGCTGTCCGGACATGAACGCATTTGATGTCCGTCCAACGCTGGATGCTCCCGACGACGATCCCTATCTCTGGCTTGAAGATGTAGAGGGCGAGCGGGCACTTGCCTGGGCCGCCGGCCAGTCGGCAAAGACCCTGAAGCACTTCGGTGGAACGCAGTTCGAGCGCGACCGGGCGGCTCTGACAGCCATTTTCGACAATCGCGACAACCTTCCCCTGATCGCGCGCCGTGGTCAGTACCTCTACAATTATTGGCGAGATGCCGGAAATCCACGCGGACTGTGGCGCCGGACCACCCTTGCCGCCTACATGAAGGCGGATCCCCAATGGGAGCTACTGCTCGATCTAGATGCTCTAGCGGCTAGCGACGGAGAGGATTGGATCTGGGACGGCGCGTCCGTCGAGCCGGAGAGACGGGAAAGAGCCGTTCTGCGCCTGTCGCGCGGCGGCAGCGACGCGGTCGTGCATCGCGAATTCGACCTGATCTCTCTGAGCTCTGTCGCCGACGGTTTCAATCTCCCCGAGGCCAAAGGGTACGTTAGTTGGCTGGACCCTGACACGCTTCTGCTTTCCAGTGCGCTTGGTAATGGCATGGCCACCCGCTCCGGCTATGCGCGCACCGTGCGACTGTGGAAGCGTGACGCGGATCCCCTCACCACGCCGGTAATCTTCGAGGCCGGGTTCGAGAGCCTCGAGGTGTCTGGTCATTCGGACCGCACCGGCCGCAGCGAGCGCCTTTGGTTCATTGAGAAACGGGCCTTCTACGAGAAGATCAGTTGGATCGGCGACAGGAGCGGGCCGAGGACGCAGATCGATCTTCCTCGCGACGCGTCGTGGCGGGTCTTCGGCGACTGGCTGGCGGTAAGGCCGCGCAAGCCCTGGACGGTGGGAGGCACCACCCATCCCGCCGACGCGCTGATCGTCATCTCGCTTTCCTCTTTCCTCGCAGGCGGACGCCGTTTTGAGACCCTGTTTCAACCAGGGGAAAGGCGCTCTCTGCAGTCATTCTTCTGGAATGACGAGAAGCTCATTATCTCTTACCTCGTCAATCTCGTACCGCGTTTCGAGATGTTCACTCCCGGCCACCAGGAATGGACGCGCCGAGTCCTGGACACCCTGCCCGCCGAAGGGACTGTCCACGTCTGGTCATTCGATGCGGCAGTTCACGAGACCAATGGAGAGGTCCTGGTCTGTGCTCAGGATCCGATCACGCCGCCGCAGCTCTTGCTATTCGATCTCAATGCCGCGCCGTCTCTCAGCGCTTCAGCAATCCTGAAGCGCAGCCCGGAGAATTTCGATGCATCCGGACTGGTGGTCACGCGCCACGAGGCAGTCTCTATCGATCATGAGCTGATCCCCTACACGCAGGTTGGTCCGGCGAACGGGAACGGAGATGCTCCGGTTCACCTTTCCGCTTATGGCGGGTTCGGCACATCACTCCTGCCCTACTACAACTCCCCGCTGGGCAAGCTGTGGCTCGAGCGCGGCGGCACGTGTGTGGAGGCGAACATCCGCGGCGGCGGCGAGTTCGGCACCCGCTGGCACGATGCCGGGCGCAGGGAGGGCAAGCGTCTCGCCCATGACGATTTCGCCGCCGTTGCCGCCGACCTCGTGCGAAGGGGCATCACCCTGCCGAGGCGGATTGCCGCTGAGGGCGGCTCAAATGGCGGCCTGCTGATCGCAAACATGCTGACCCGCTATCCTGAGCATTTCGGGGCTCTGTTCTGCACAGTTCCGCTTATCGACATGCGTCGCTACACCAAGCTCTTGGCGGGCGCGAGCTGGATCGACGAATATGGCGATCCGGACAAGGCTCACGATTGGGCTTTCCTGAAGGAAATCTCCGCCTATCACGCCGCGGCGCCGGGACAGCCCTATCCGCCTATCCTGATCGCCACCACGAAACGCGACGACCGCGTCCATCCGGGCCATGCGCGCAAGATGGCCGCAAAACTGCAGGCTCTTGGCTATCCCGCTTACTTCTACGAGGCCAGCGCAGGCGGGCACGGCTACGGCAAGGACAATCGGGAGCAAGCCGCATTCATCAGTCTAGGCACCAATTTTCTCCGCAGCGCAATCGGCTTCAACGATCACCTTCCGGAGATGGCGGAACGCGTTGCAACGCAAGAGGAGCGTTTGAGCTCCATCAACAATTCATTCGAGCAGGAGACGAAATAGTGCAGTGCATCCTTTCTGAACATCAAGGAGTGAATATCATGGCGAGAACGCGAATGGGCGTAGCGCGGGCAATAGCAGCGGCGGTGGCCCTAATCATGGTGGGACAGCAGGCCGTCGCCGCGGAGCCTGCGCAAGCAGAGACCGTCCTGGCGGAGACGGGAGCCTCGGTCACCGAAGCGCCAAGCCCTTGGCAGGTCCGCCTGCGGGGGTTGGGCGTCGTTACGAAAGATCTGGGCTACGTTGATACGCTTCCCGGCTCCGGTCTTTCCTATTCGGACACGGTGACGCCGGAACTCGATATCTCGTATTTCTTCACCGACAACATCGCCGCCGAACTCATACTCGGTACCACCTATGCCAACATCGCGGGCCAAGGGACGATCGGAGGGTTGGGCAACATCGGCAAAGTTTGGCTGCTGCCGCCGACGCTCACGTTGCAGTACCATTTTACCGATCTCGGCGCGTTCAAGCCTTATGTCGGCGCCGGCGTGAACTACACGATCTTCTACAACCAGGACACTGGCAGCGCTGATGCTCTCAAGGTGAAGAACACGTTCGGCACGGCGCTGCAGGTCGGATTCGACTACATGGTGGACCAGCACTGGGGCCTCAACTTCGACGTGAAGAAGCTTTTCCTGAAGCCGGACTTCGACGTCACGGTGGCCGGCGCGAAGCTGACGGGGAAGGCGGAGCTCGATCCCTGGCTGATAGGCGCAGGTGTCACCTACCGCTTTTGAATATCAGAGTGAAGTCTGCTTCCCGACTGCCGGTTTAAAATGAAGGGCGCCTCGCGCGCCCTTTTTTACGGTCGACACTGCAGCGCAAGACCTCATGAAGCTATGTCGGGCGGGGTTCTCCTCCGGCGGACCAAGAAGGTGCACTGGCCGACCGGCCTTGCGCCTGAGATGGAGCGCTTAGAAGCGCTTTGGATCGGGACGGGCTTTGGTATTGTGGGTGGAATGCTTCAGCCAGACTATTTGCCAGCATCGTCTCCCGGACGTCATGTCTGAGCTTCGTGTCAGCGCAAGGCGAACACGCGGCTCCTAGATGCCGACACGATGGCTGGTTCAGCCATGCTGCGACAGTTGCCTGTTTTTCAGTTCCTTTGCTGTTCGTGCGCTAACCGCAACGCTCCATACTAGTCTCGCGTGCCTGTCCCCGTGGGTGGGCGGCAGAAAGCGATTAGGCCCGCTGAAAGAGGCGGACCGCATCCGAAGGACCGTAACCAAGAGAAGGACCTGAAGCGAGAGCGAAGGTTGCGGGAGGCCGCGGCGGGCTAAAAGGCAATGCCGACCAACCCCCACGGCCCAGGAAAGGCTAACAAAAACCGCAGCGGCCGACTGTCCAATGGGGTGCGCCGCGCCAGGGCGAGCCAAATGGCAGGGGCTGCCGGGGGGCCCTAAGAAAAGCGTGGGTTCACGAGCACCCGGCGCGCGCCATCAGGCCGCCAGCTACTTGGAGGGCGGGTGTATCAGGCCTGTTTGTCGGGCCGAACCAGATCCATGTGGCTGACGCCGAGGGCCAATGCCAGTTCATAAATCGTGATAATTGTCGGATTTCTTCGGCCTTTCTCCAAGCCGCTGATGTACTGCTGACTGAACCCGGAAATCTCCGCAAGCTGCTCCTGCGTCAGACGCTTCCTTTGCCTGATCCTCTGCACATTCCGTCCGACCAACTTGCGCATATCCATGCACGCAAGCCAGCGGATCAGGCGGCTTGAGTTTATCAACTATAATATGTAATCCACATTTAGCAGACAAAGGGCTTCGCGGGTCCATTGGCCGGAGATAGAATTAGCGATGTTACACCCCAAATCGAACACGCCGTTTGCCGACGAGGTCCCCTGGTCGGACCGCATTACAGCCTACGACAAGGACCACTTTACAACCTATATGAGGCTCCTGGACGCCTCAGCCGACAACGCCACTGAAGAGGAAATGGCCCATGTGATCCTCGGCATTGATCCGGCACGCGAACCGGAGCGCGCACGGAACGTTCTTCGCAGTCATCTCGACCGTGCAAACTGGGTGGTGACGAGCGGCTACAAGGATTTGTTCGCCAGTTGACGAAATGGGCGGTGCGGTCGCTTCGCTTCAAGCAACGAAGTCGCGCAACCACCATGCATCGACGCATCACCACAGCGCGAATGCGCTCCAAGATGATCGCGAGGACTTCCAGTCGGCGCGGATGGCCCAGCGCTTCGCTGTCTCATCGTTTTGTCCTCCGCTCGCCAATGGCTGCTTCCCAGGAAGCGGTGCGGCGGCGAGTCATGACAGGAACGGGCGCGCCGTCTGAGCCGCACCGCATCCGGAGGACCGGATGGACAACCTACTGAAAGCTCACAGCTAGCTAAGGGTTGCGGGACGCCGCGGCGGGCCTAGAAGGATGCGGCGCCACCTGCTGGGAAAGGCACAACAGAGAGAATTGCGAGAGTCTAACGACGCGCTAGGAGGCGCAGCGGAATGGTCGAGACGCCCTGAGCCAAGAAAAGCGGGGATCGACCCACCGGCACCCGGCACGCGCGGTGATGGGCGCGGGCGCCCACTACGTCCGCAGGCTCAACAGAATCTCACACGGATCAGCATCGAGAGCCGCAGTTACGTCGAGAAACTCAATGATATCGAGACGCCGCTCTCCACCCTCATATTTCGCCACGAAAGATTGCGGACGACCAAGCATCTCAGCCACCTGCGCCTGCGTCAGCCCTTTGACCTTGCGCAGTGAGATCAACTGGGCCAGAAACCGCTGGTGGCGGGGAGATCGAAGAGATTTTGGCATTTAGGTGAACCGGTCAGGTAGAGACCGGCTCAGCGACTAATCCCCGTTTCGGATTATCCCATTTTGGGATATTCTGCCTTGAATCCAGCGATCAACATGCGAGGTTCGCGGCAGACATGAATCGATCAACGGGAACAGATAGGAATCAAAGCTCAACACTGCTCGACGAAGTCCCTTGGTCTGACCGTCTTACCGCCTACGACAGGGCGCACTTTACCACCTATATGAGGCTCCTGGACGCCTCAGCCGATGAGGCGCCCGAAGAGGAAATGGCCCATCTGATCCTCGGCATTGATCCGGCACTTGAACCCGAGCGCGCCAGGAAGGCGCTTCGTAGTCATCTCGACCGTGCGAACTGGATGGTGACGAGCGGCTACAAGGAATTGTTCGCCAGCTGACAAATGCGCAGTGCTCGGTCATACAAGTAGGCAGTTCCCGTGGCAGCCAGTGGTCAGGCTGATCGGGACCTGCACCACAGACGCGCCGGCAAAATGGACCCGGTGGCGAGCACAATTCAGTTCCCAGGAAATCGGGTTTTGGCAATTCGTCCGAGCGTCTGACGTGATAGAAGGTTCCGCGGGTAATAGCCCGGAGCAGCACTCCATATCGTGCCGGCGCTCGACCCAGAAGGGTCCACCTCTTCGCTTTAAGCCGGATAACCGATAGCCATCGCCCTAAGTCAACGGTTAGAGATTACCGGCAGGCAGGTATGCAAGCGGGCCGTCCTCGGAAACTATATAACGGCACGACTAGCTCGTCAGCGACGAAACACCCGCTCGAGCACCGATAGACTAAGATCACCGGCGGGGACTGGAAGAATACGGCTGCATCGCCCTGACCGAGCCGGCGGAACAGAAGATCTCGGCACCCAGTCAACGCCCGATACAAAGCGCGCGATCGAATGGCCCGAGCACAAGCAGATCAAAAAGCTTCTCAGAGAATTGAGGACCCTTCGGACCCCAAAAGGGCTATAGCCTGATTTTGGGTTCGCACGCCTAGCTTCTTCTTGGCATTGTCCAAATGAAAAGCGATCGTGCGTGGCTTGATGCCCAAGATGCGGCCGGTCACCCAGGCTGAATTACCCCGCGCTGCCCACCGCAGGCACTCATATTCGCGGGATGTCAGCGAAATCCCATCCACTGTTCGATCGCTCGGCAGTTTGCGGCGAACGCAACGATGAAAGCAGGCCGCCATCAGCTGAAGAGCTTGTTCGTACCGCTCAGCGACCCGAAGAAATACTGGACGAGGCTCATCGGCGGCAAAAGTAACCGCAGCGATGCGGCCGCGGAGATCGACAATTGGGATCGTCAAACCGCAGCAGATGCTGAATTGAGCCGCCTCATCGAATAGCTGCTGTTGAGCCGGCGACATTTTATCCCCTCCCAAATTCGATCCCCAGTGAAACGGGCAGCCGCCATTTCGAGCACGCAAGACCACAGGATCGAGTTTCTCATACTGATTTTCCAGATACTGTCTGGTCCAGCGGGGTGGATAGTTCGAAATTAGCCTCGGTTTGCCGGAAGGCCGTGCTGGCAATGAGAGGTAGGCAAAGGAGATTAGGTCAAGTCGTCCGGCCGCCTCAGCCATGGCATCCCGGAAATCTGCCTCATCGATACTCTGTGACAGTCTTTCGTAAGCGCTGTTCTCAGGCCACGGCCCTGAGTTCGGGAGCCGGGATGTAGGCCCAGGGCAGCAGGTCGTCGATCTGGCTGTTCGGGTGGCCATTGACGATCCTGGTGAGGACATCGGCGAGATAG
>NZ_RZSN01000047.1:0-35242 GCF_003997315.1 Mesorhizobium sp. M1A.F.Ca.IN.020.04.1.1 | reverse complement strand
GCACCTTTCGCATTTTGAGCTCTCGCGCCTTTTCTTCCAGGGCGTGAAGTTCGGCGTCGAAGTCACGTCGTTTGCGCATGGTTGCCTCCTTCGGTTGTCGATCGGGAGGATGATAGGGGAGCGTCTGCCGGAAGGCTTCAGGGTTACAGAGACAGCCCGGGACGGGCTGGTCCATCCCGAGATTTTTTCGAGGGAGGGCGCGCTTATACGTCGTGCCGACGTGTGCTTTGACGTGCAAATGATGCTGTCGCGATGGCGATCTATCATCTTCACGTCAAGATCATTGGCCGTAAGGCAGGCTCGAGTGCGGTGGCATCCGCCGCCTATCGCTCGGCCTCGCGGTTGCGCGATGAGCGGATCGAACGCACTCATGACTTCTCGGCCAAGCGCGGCGTTGTCCATTCCGAGGTCGTGCTACCCGAGAACGCGCCGGAGGCCTGGAGCGACCGCGAACGGCTTTGGAACGATGTCGAAGACTTCGAGGTCAGGAAGGATGCGCAGCTTGCCCGTGAGGTGGAGTTTGCCCTGCCGCGCGAACTCAGCCAGGCGCAAGGCATCGAACTGGCGCGCGACTTTGTTCGGGCCGAGTTTGTCAGCCAAGGCATGATCGCCGATCTCAACGTGCATTGGGACAGGGCAGAAGATGGCAGTCCTAAGCCGCATGCCCATGTCATGCTCACCATGCGGTCGGTCGATGAGAACGGTTTCGGGGCGAAGGTTCGCGACTGGAACAGCACCGAGCTGGTCGAGCGCTGGCGCGAGCGATGGGCGGAGCTTGCCAATGAGCGCTTGGCCGAACTCGACATCGACGCCCGTATCGATCATCGCAGTCTGGAAGCGCAGGGCGTTGCTTTGGAGCCGCAGACCCAGATTGGTGCACCGGCCCAACGCATCGAGGACGGTGGCCTCGACACTGCCGGTTTAGAAGCAGATCGCGCCGAACTGCACCGCGAGATCGCGCGCAACAATGGCGCTCGGATCGTTGCGGATCCATCTGTGGCGCTTGATGCGATCACGCATCAGCAATCGACCTTCACCCGAAAGGACATCGCCAAGTTCGCTCATCGGCACAGCGACGGAATCGAGCAGTTCGACATGGTGATGGGTGCGATCAGCAACGCGCCCGACCTGGTCGAACTCGGCAAGGACGGGCGCGGCGACGATCGCTTCACCACCCGGCAAATGATCGAGACGGAACAGCGCCTGCATCGTGCGGCAGAAAGTATGGCCGGAGAGGAACGTCATGCGGTGAGTGACCGGGATCGTGCGACGGCTTTGGCGCATGCCAAGCAGCGCGGCCTGGTTCTGTCAGGCGAGCAGAGCGATGCACTGGATCACATCACCGACAGCCGCGGTCTTGGTGTCGTCGTCGGTTTTGCCGGCACGGGCAAGAGCGCGATGTTGGGTGTCGCGCGCCAGGCATGGGCAGCAGCAGGCTACGAGCTTCGCGGTGCGGCACTCTCCGGCATTGCTGCCGAGAATCTCGAAAGCGGTTCAGGGATTCTGTCGCGCACCATCGCCAGTATGGAACATAGCTGGGGACAGGGCCGCGATCTGCTCACCGCACGCGATGTGCTGGTGATCGACGAGGCCGGCATGGTCGGCACGCGCCAGTTGGAGCGCGTGCTCTCCCATGCCGCGGACGTTGGCGCGAAGGTCGTATTGGTCGGCGATCCGCAGCAGTTACAGGCGATCGAGGCAGGTGCTGCATTCCGTTCCATCCACGACCGCTACGGCGGCGTCGAAATCGGCCAGGTGCGCCGGCAGCGCTACGACTGGCAGCGTGTCGCCACGCGCGATCTAGCGACCAGCCGAATCGGCGCCGCGATCAGCGCCTACGACGACAGAGGGTTGGTGCACCAGGCTGCGACGCGCGACGAAGCGCGCAGCGAACTTGTCGAGCGCTGGGATCGCGACAGGCAGACAGAGCCTGAAGCAAGCCGGATCATTCTCACCCACACGAACGACGAAGTGCGCGCGCTCAACAAGGCAGCGCGCGAGCGCATGCGTGCTGCTGGGGATCTCGGCGACGAGGTTCACGTGGATGTGGACCGCGGTGCAAGGAACTTCGCAAGTGGCGATCGCGTCATGTTCCTGCGCAACGAGCGGTCGCTCGGGGTCAAGAACGGCACGCTCGGTGTGATCGGAGAGGTCAGCACACAGAGCATGGCCGTACGCACCGACGACGGCAGGTCTGTGCGCTTTGACCTGAAAGACTATACCCACATCGACCACGGCTATGCCGCAACCATTCACAAGGCCCAGGGCATGACTGTCGATCGTACGCATGTGCTGGCGACACCAGGGATGGATGCACACGGCAGCTACGTTGCCCTGTCGCGGCATCGAGACGGAACGGCGCTGCACTATGGCAGCGACGACTTCGCGACCCGCGAGCAGCTCGTCCGCACGCTGTCACGCGACCGCGCCAAGGACATGGCGTCGGACTACGAGCAGATCGACCCGGCGCAAAGCTATGCCGAGCTGCGCGGCATCACCTTCCGCGAGCGCGTGGTCGAGATCGTGCGCCGGATCGTTCCGGAGAAGCTGCGCGAGAGGATCGGCGGGCTGCTGGACGGGTTGCGCTCGCGTGCAGACGCCGAGCCGGGCCAGGACCGTGGGCGCGGTCCGGGAAGGGAGAATGTTGGAGCGCAAAGCGAAGATGGCCGCCCGACGCCTAAACGAGAAGCTTCTGCCAGGGGAGCGCAGCGCGACATCAATGTGCCGGTGGACCAGGAAGCAGCGTTGCGCAGCGCTCGCACGAAGGCACTTGTGCGTCACGCGCGTGCGCTCGACGCGATCCTGCGCACTGGGAATGCGGACGGGCAGGTCAATCCTGACCAAATGCGCGAATTGAGAGATGCGCGCAACGCTTTCGAGAAGGTTCGGCCGTATGGCTGGCGCGATGCCGAAGCGGCCTATGTCAAGAACCCGGAACTAGTTCGTGAAGCGGCGGGCGGCCGCGCCAATCGAATCGTGCTTGCCCTCCAGCTTGAAACCGAAATTCGCACCGATCCAGGTCGCCGGGCCGGCCGTTTCGTGGAAGACTGGCAAAAGCTGAAAAGGACGAGCCAGCGCCAATACCAGGCCGGCGACATGTCCGGCTATAGGTCAACGCGCTCGGCCATGTCCGACATGGTCAAGAGTCTCGAGCGCGATCCGCAACTGGAATCGCTACTCGCCAATCATAAGAAGGCGCTTGGCATCCAGGTCGAATCCGGTCGGCGCCTGGGCGCGGAACTCGCGTTCAGCCATGGCATTGGCAGAGGACGCGGCATAGGGATCTAAACCCTCCGATTTGCCGCCGTCTCCACGCCCAAGATCGATGAGATGACAAATCTGATTGCATGCGAGCCTTGGCTTGTCCTGTGTGGTTCCAGCAGGTGCCAAATTCTCTCACCGCAAGGCAAGGCAGCCATGACTGAATCGGATCGTATCATTCGCCTTCGGACTGTTCTCGCACGGACCGGTCTGTCCCGCTCAACGATGTACCGCAAGATCGCCGAAGGCACGTTCCCGGTTCAGATTAAGATCAGCATCAACGGTGCGGGATGGCGGGAATCAGACATCAATCGGTGGGTTGCTGATCCTGTCTCCTGGCACACCAGAGCGGGGCGAAAAAATAGCGACTGACGGCGGTCGAAAAGCACGTTTGTCGCCGCCGATTACAGTCCTTCCTTAGCAAAGCAATGTCGGAAAGGGGCGAAAGGGGAATGGCAGCATATTGTTAGTGGAGCGCAAGCAACCAGTGTGAGCGCCTACCAATGCTCGACCAGACATTCCTTTTGCCGGAGATCGTAGCGGTGTATCTCGTGCATATGCAGAAGCGTATTCACAATGGCACATTGAATCCAGAAGCGCAGATCATTGAGGCTCCCAGGATCGCTTATGACGCCACCCTATTTTGCTTCATACCTCAAACTCTAGATTGGCACGATTGAGTAGCCGCGGGAGAATGTCACGCCGAATTTCATAGATCGACTGCTGAGGGTTACCGTTCACAATACCCAGCGCTCTTAATTCATCTAGCCCGACCACGGGATCGATATAGGCGGCCAAAAGGTAGTTGATGACTTTAACCGGCTTGGCCTTCGTTGCCTGCCACCGTTCAAGTTGCTGCTCGCTGTAGACCGACCGGCCGCCCGTCAATTGCATCAATTCCCTGGTAGAGTATGCCAATGTAACGCTCTCCAAAATTCCTAGCGTCGTCATTGCCTGGGAAGGACGCTCCTTCGATGCGCCCTTGTAAAAGAACAGCAGAGAGCCCGCGTCGCCGAGATTTGACGGCGCTCGGCATAGGTAGACTTTCCGGATCGTGTTACCTGGCCGCGTAGGACGGTCGGCGCGAGAAGCGCCTACGAAAAAATCCGGCTGCCTAGGCTTCCATAGATCGGGATAAAGGGTGTCGTGATAGTCTTCCTTGATAGGGATTCCGAAACCTCGAACCTGATCGTTCACGCGAAAGCGAGGGTAGTTTCTTCTGGCGGCTTCGAAGACCGAAATTGAAGGATCGTCGATTAGCTTTGCAGGAGAAAATGCCCGCTCGTAAATGAGTTCACCGTTAGTTTTCGAGCCGGCATGGTTAAAGCCGTAAAATTCCAAGAGGTTCATCAGCGCCGCCTGGTCTTCGTATGTCGTCAGATACGTCAGGTCGTATCCATTGCGCTGGGCATACCAAAGGACCTGCTTCAAAAGCAGCTCACCGAGTTTGACGCCTCGCTTGTCGGGCGCCACTTTGAAGGTGCAAATTTTTAGAATTTTGCTGACTTTTGTCACCGCATCTGTGTCGGTTGAAGTCTCGTCCTTTCGGACAATCAGACCGGCAAGTTGATCATCATCGTAAACGACCCAACAAGGGCGATGCTGGCGGACACACTTCTCGCGCCACCAATCGTCGAACTCTGGATACCCCTCGCGGAGGCTGTTGAAAAAGGCATCTTTGTGGTTGATCGTATGAGCTTCGACCTCCGCAACATGCCTGATAGGGACCTGTTTTGGCTCATATGTTTGCGTGAGAAGATCGACGGCGTCGACCACGAACAGGACACGTCGGCCAAGCTCAGCCGAGTGATTGAATGCACGCTCGTGAAGGCCTTTGTCTTGGGTGACAAGGAAATCGGCCGCGTTACCCTTCAAGGCATGGAGGAGAGTGGCATCAACTATGTCATTGGGCCGCTTCAAAGGGCCGAATTCGGCTTCAAGATCGGCTTGGCTCAAGCCGCGTTGCTTGCCCAAAATCCGGTATTTTGCAATTTTGCTAAGAGATATTCGGCAACGTTCCGAGTTTTTGTCGCGTGAAATGTCGTCGCGGGCGGCCTCGTGGACGAATATGGTGATCTTGTGGGCCGAAGCGAGACTTGAGAATTTAGCATATGCCGCTTCGACAGCGCGGTAGTCTTCCAGGCCGATCAGAATGTTCGTATCAATGAGATACGACTGTTGCCTCATCTCTTAGGGCCTTTCGCAGATTGCGGCTTGCGTAGAGGAATGATTGAGGTGGCTCGAAACCAAACTTCTCACGAAGTTCTGTGAGCGGAACGGGGCGGGAGAACGGCTTCACGTCTTCAAAGAGCAGCGCGAATCCAAACTCCAAACCCTGAAAATAATTATCGAAATCATTTTGATCGACAAATGCTCTGTCTTCAAACTCGGCCCAAATTTGCTTTACCGGCAGTTTCAGCACGTCCTTGATTTCTGCTACTCCGACCATCGCTCTAATCGGCGAGGTCGAATAAATGTAGGCCAAAGTCCCGCCAGGAGCTGAAATCGGAAATCGCCGGCGAAGCTCGACGGTTTTGCGCCCGTCCATAATCTTGTCAGAATATTGCGGCCGAATGGAAAGCACAACATCTCGTTGAGGACGAAACGGCTCATCCGCCAAGAGCGGAAACACGAGCTGGTCGTCATTGCCGTACTCAATCTCGAAAGTCTCCTTTACGCGCAGAACGAGGCGGGCATCTGCGGGAAAGACGGCGTCTACGCGCAACGATGCCCCAAGTGCTTCCACGTAACGTTGGACCGTGGATAAGTGGACCTCACCACCTTTTTCTACTTTTGAGATGGCAGCTTGCTGGACGTTCATTCGGGCTGCCATTTCGGCCTGCGTCAGTCCCGCTAGAAGGCGAAGCCGACGCAGATCGACACCCGCGGAGTGATCCTGGCGCGGTCCAGTTGCTACCGTAGCCTGAATGATTTTACCTGCCAGTTTGCCCATGCAATGCGCTCCGTGTTGCGAAGTGCTACCTTCAAGAGACATTCCCTGCAAGGAATATTCTCGTTGCGTGCAGTGGCAGTGGGGCCTACGGTGATTATCTAGGAATTCCACGTCACATTTTGGGGACAACGACCTTCAATCAATGCATATTTTGTCGCGGTGACGCGACGAACTCCCGCTCAGTCGAGCACATTATCCCCGAATCACTTGGGAACATCGAGCACACGCTGCCCCCTGGTGTCGTGTGTGACCGCTGCAATAACTATTTTGCGCGTAAGATTGAGGGTCCGCTCCTTGAGACGGAATATTTTCGCCATCTGCGCAGCTTGATGGCGATCGAAAATAAGCGGGGCCGTATTCCACCGATGAGCGGCTTCGTGCCCCATTTGAAAATGCCAGTGCACGTGTGGATGGATCCAGGAGCGATTTTCGTCGAGCCGAGAGATGGCGGTCGAACGGGTGAGTTTAGGCGTTCCATGGTTGAGCGGCCCCAAGGCACTCTCCTTGTGCCCATTCCTCGCAAGAATCAAATTGTTCCATATCTAATGTCTCGTTTCATTGGAAAGGTTGCGATCGAAGCGCTTGCGCTGAGAGTCATGCAGGTCCAAGGTTGGCGTGAAGAATTGCTCTCCAATGAGAGTCTGGACCCTTTGCGTAGATTTGTTCGCATTGGAGAGAAGCCAAAGCAGTGGCAATTCCACCGTCGTCATCTCTATCGGTTTGACCGCCGGTTTCGCGAAAAGGCAGATACCTTCGAGGTGCTACACGAATATGATTTCGTCTATACCGAGAAACGATTGCTGGTTTTTGTAATGGCAGTATTTGGCGAGGAGTTTGCAATCGATATGGGTAACCCAGAGATAATATCCTACGAAGAATATCTCCGGAAGATTGACGGTGCGAGCCCGCTCTATCGTGTTCGACCTAGTAATTAGGATCTTCCTTCGCGTATGGAATGCTATGCCGACAGAAGGCCACTAAATATCGCTAAGTTAACCGACAATCCCGCATTCGTGAAGCGCCTCGACCGCGATGCTTTCCTGAATGTGGTGGGCATCACCAGACAACCCGAGTCGATCTTGAAGTTACAGTGGCGTTCGATTTTCATTTATACTATAGGTTGGCTAAGTCGATAAGAATCTTATTGTCAATTGAGCCATGCGAGTTGAAGGGTCTGATACGAATGAATGGCACCTTGGCTATTTGGTATGAGCCGGAAGAGAATGTTCATTCGTCTCCGCCAATTGACGCCGAGCCACTGCACCCAAGCCTAGAAATTCACTTCAATCTTTGGCGCGACAACCCGTCAAGGACCAACTTCCTCGACATCGGTCTTCGATTGTCGAACATCGAATTGGTCAAGCGGATTTATCTGTATTTTCCGGTGGCACTTCAACTCGATCAGTTTCAGGATCTGAGCGACGTTATGGCCTATGGGCAGACGCTGGACGCGGTCTTCAATATGGTCGTCGAGATAGGAAGAAAGACGGATCTTGGATACGAAACTACTGCTAACGGTGAATCGTTCGTAACTGTCCACAAAGTGAAGGTCGGCGAGGATCTTGTACTAGAGCCGGTCGAGGACGGGCTAAAAGGGCCTGGCTCCACGATTACATTCACCGAGACTATCTGCAAGCGCTTGCGAGCGGCAGGATCGGGGCCGCAATATGTTCGGCTTCGGCTACACCTAACAGGTAAATCCAAATCGCTGTTTACCCAAGAGATCATTGGTCAGGAGAAGGTATTTGTGAGTTCGTCACAACGTCTGGAATTGACGGAGCTAAGATTGAACGAGCAGCGAAGCTTCCCGCATTCCATTGCCAAACGTGCCTCCGCGAACGCATTCACTATCGTTCGTGTCCATTACTTTCTGATCCGCGAGCTTGGCCACGCTCTGGTAACGCAGCACGCCCCTCTCCGGAAGGTTCGCAGGCTTGAGGCAAAGCTGTGGTCTTCCTATTTGCGCGGGCGTGAAATCGCCGCACGCGATGCTGCCGAAGAGGAGCGGCTCCTATCGCGACTGATGATTTATCATTGGCGAGAAGGCTCTGAAGGCGAGCCAATTCAAGATTTCACGGCATTCGCGAGTTTCCAGGCAAATACCCCGGGCCTATTGTTCTATATGATCGGAGTCATTCTGCTTGGAGCAATCGGAAGCGCGCTGAATGACTGGGGAAAAGCCTATTGGGGTGTTTCGATGACTAGCCTGCCGTATTGGTGCGGGGGGCTAGCTCTGCTTTGGGTAGTTGCTCGAAGTGGCGTGTGGGGATGGCTTGAGAGCCTAGCTAGTTGGCTTTGGCGGATCTGCACCAGACTGGTAAAGCGCTTGACGTCATAAGGATCAAGTGCGCTGGATTTGTTCTAGTCAGTAATACCCACCTGTTAATTTCCGGGGAGAAGTGAACGCCATTTGCCGGTAGCCAGCATTTTGAGCGCATGGACCTCTACGGGGTACTTGCACGGGCTGAATTCCTCCGGCAACGCTCGACAATTGCCAGATGTCAGTTCATCAAGTCCGGGAGCGTTCTCTTCCGATCCGCATTAGAAACTGGGAAGGTAGGCCTGCGGATTATCTTCTTACAGCTCGCTGAGCGACCTCTCCCGCGCGATCTGATCGGTGAACAACTCGTTAACCCGGTTCGAGGCGTTCTGCGCAGGGCTGGGCTGTGGGATCGATGCACGCAAGCCCCTGATGGGCTCGGCGTTTGCAAGAGGGTCGCCTTAGCGGCAAAGGTATGAAAATAAACTCGGAACAGTTAAGTGATGAAGAAGTAGCCGCCGCTCATGCGGCAGGAAGTGCCGCGACCGATCTGTTTCGGCAGACACTTGCGAAGCTCGTCGAAGAGGCGACTGCCGTCGATGCGTTGGAGTTTCTGGCACGTGCCGCCTTCGCATTGATTATTGACGGGTTAAATCCATCAAAGCTAGATCGCAAATCCCGGTTGGAGCTTTTTCATCTTGAATTGATCCAGGCACTGGCCCTATCACGTCGCCGCGCAGCCTCCGATCCGAAAACCGATTATCCGCTGGTCACGGAGCGCATCATCGATTTGATTGGCCAGAATGCGCAGGCCTATCAGGATCAAGCAAAAAGCAAGATCTCGACCGACGCAGCCGGAAACCGCCGACAGCAAGTGTTGAACCTTATCCAACGCTGGACGCTGGCAGTTAGGGGGCCGCGGCAAGGGTTTCAAACTCGGCAGTATGCTTCAGAGCTAGCGAAGTCGGTCAATGGATCGTTTCGGTATTACTACGGCTGCGATGCGACAGAAGTCGTTGCTGCGCTTTCGGCGATCATCGACATATCGGAAAGCCGGGTTCAGGCTCATCTGGAAGATATGCGCGCTTGGATGACCAAAAAGAACTCCGGGAAGGCGATGCTCGAGGCTTTCATCCGAAACCTCAAACCAAATGAGCAAGCAGAGATTTCTGCCCGCGCAACGATGCTCCTACACGATCAAAAGCAGCTTTTTGCACTCCTGTGGAACATCAACGAACTACGCTGGATGAAACTTTTCAGATTCTCTAATGCCGAGGTGGTAGCAGCTGCGCCAATCGAACAGAGGCAGTCGATCATCGCTGTACTCTCGCAGCTGTCGCTAAATTTCGGTGAAGTTACAGAAGTGGACCTTCAACACCTGCATCTTGACAATCCGATACAACGCAAACCGCTCATTACGCTGGACCAACGCAACTTCTTCTGTGTCGGTCCACAGATCCTAGGTGTGCACCTGGCAGAGATTGTCGAAAGCCTATGCGCGAAGGTACCCAAGCTCAAAAAGACCGCTGAGAAAGCGCGCGCGGACTGGTTGGAAGCTCGACTAAGCGCTGCGGTGAGAAAATCTCTTCCCCATGCCGATGTTCGCGAGCAGGTGAAATGGAGCGATGATGGTGGGGTGACCACTTGGGAATCGGATCTTGTGGCGATCATTGACAAGACTGTGCTGATATTCGAAGCGAAGTCGGCAAAAATAAACGCCGCGGCCCGTCGGGGAGCTTTCCGAAGCTTGAAAGACACGCTGAATGAATTGATCGTCGCGCCTTCAGAACAGTCGCTGAGATTGAAACAGCGCATCGTCGGCACAAGCGGGCCGTTATCATTTTCGACTCGGCAGGGGCCGCTCATTATTTGGGCCAAAGAAGTTCGCGACATTGTTCGCGTGAACATCGTCCAAGATGTCGTAGGGCCCCTGTCATCACATTGGCCACAGCTCAAGCAAGTCGGTCTTGTACCCGAGGAATCGGACATCGCACCAACGATGTCCGTATTCGACCTTGAAACAGTCTTCGAGCTGGTACCGAGGGAAGTCGAACGCTGTCACTATTTGAGCCGAAGGGCGGAGCTTGAACGAAATGCGACCTATACGGCGGACGAATTGGATCTTCTTGCTCTATATTCCAGAACCCGATTCAATATCGGTGAAGACGAATATGATGGAAGCCACCACGCCTGGTATGGCCTATCAGCCACCCTAAAGTATGTCCGTGACGAAAACCGAAGTGTTCGACTTTCGTCACCGTCTGCTGCGACCACCGAGTTCTGGGCAAAACTCCTAACCTCTCTAGAAAAGAGGCTGCCCGAAGGCTGGACCCGATTCAGCCATCGTCTGCTGAACGTTGACATCACGCAACAGAAACAGATTGAGAAGTTGATGAAGAAGGGAATGAGAAAGACGAGGGCTAACCCGCATCTTTTCTTTCACTCGGGCATCACGTTCGGCTCCAGCAAAAAAATGCAGACAATCGCCGTCGCAGTCGGCGCTCCAGTGCAACCGGAGCAATTTGGCCGTAACCTCAGAGCTTGTTCAGAGAGTGCGCTTGAACAGGGCGGACAGGACGACGTTTTGGTTTTGTACTGGTTTATGCCGCGGACATCAGAGCCCTACGACTTCATTGGGGTCTTCAACCGTCGTCGGCTTTCGGACACCCATGGTATCCTACTAGATCTCTCGGCAGCGCGTCGCTATTGATGCCCCTCAGCGGCAAGGTCGCAAGATCGGACAAACGCACCTCTACTTTCGCTGCTGCTTGCGAATGGCGCGCGAGCGGTTTGAAGCAACACCAATGCCTACAAGACTGCCTAAGAGTCATTTGGTTTGACCAACTCCAAATGGCTCACTTCTAATGCTTGGGCAAGCTCATATAGAGTGATCACTGTCGGGTTCCGCCGACCGCGCTCAAGGCTGCTCAGGTACTGCTGACTGAATCCAGAGCGTGCTTCGACCTCCTCCTGTGTCAGCCCTTTTTCTCGCCGAATCCGCGCGAAATTTTTTCCAACTAGGTGACGCATGTCCATGCGTCCGACAATCGGGGTTTACACACTTTAAGTTTATCAACTATAGTATGTATTTGCTGAGCGTCATATTCGCCCGAGAGCCGATACCATGTCGACGACAGATCCGAATGCCCATGCCGCAAATGGGAACGATTCAGGGCCGCAACTGGCAGGCATGGACGACCCGGCGCTGCCCCTAGTAAACGATTGGCAAATAGCTCGGTACGTCTCCCTGCTGCTATGCCGCGTGCAGCAACGGTTGGAGAGCCGAATGATGGTCAATACCGGAAATTGCGGATTGACCGCAGATTTACGAAACCAGGCTGAAAGCCGAGCGGTGCAAACTGTCGTTGATACAGGGGCTTATGCGGTTGCACGGGAGGCCGAGGTCTTTGCGATGACCGAGGCTCTAAAACTTCAAGATTCTATCCCCGAAGTCGCGGCTACGTCGCTCTTCGGCGTCATCGCGAAGTTGGAAATGATCGTTGGCGCTGATCGAGATATCGGAGATCCTACTGACTTTCCGTGGCCCCACCTAGCTTCGGTACTGCACGACCTGAAGAGGATCGCGGGAGACTTGCCGGGTGGTCGCAGGAGCCGCGCAAGAACGCGAACCGATGTTGCCAAGCACTGGGATTCTGCAGCCAAGTTGGTCGCGGCCCTGAAGGAGGAAAGCATGGCGGAGCTCCGAGGCCATATCGGAGGACACTGAACTGGCAAAGCAATTCTAGCGCTCTACCCAACCTTCGCCAGCGCTCTCGTTGGTCACAGATGTGACGCTGGCGAGGAAACAATCGTCAGGCAGCTTCCTTGAATGCGGCTTTACGCTTCTTCTTCACCAGGATATCGCGGACAAACTTGTCCCATCGCGCCATGGCGGCACGTTTTTCCGGCATATAATTCCAGCGATCGTAGCTCTTGGAACTTACGTCCTGCAGAGTGTGGTTCTGCAATCGGTCTCGGATCTCTTTCGAGAGACCTGCCTTACCGGCAAGCGTCTTCCAGGTTCGCCGGAGATCGCGGTTTGTCACGACGGGGATGACCTCGCGATCGCGTTGGCGCCACATGAACGAATAGAGCGTGCCATGGCTGACTGGCTTGGACGGGTCGGTTGCGGATGGAAAAAACCAGCCAAATTCATTGGGCCTGATCGACCCGATAAGTTCGGCCGCGATCTTGGGCACCGGGATTGCGTGAGGCTTTCCATTCTTAGTTTTGGACCAATCGATGATGCGTTCGGCCGCATCCCATTGATCGACGTGTAGCCGAGCGATCTCCTCGACGCGTTGGCCGGTTAGCATAAGAATTCTTACTGCACGCGTGTAAGGGGGATGAACCGGCGCATCGGGACATTCGAGCCAACGATAGAGACGGATAAATTCCTCTTCGTCCAACCAACGCGTTCCAACGTTTTTCGGCTCGGTTGGAATGCCCGCAGCTGGATTGTAGACGAGACGAAAGCGGCGGACCGAGGTTGAGCGGTAGTCATGCTCGGACTTCAGCCCCCAACTGTAGGCTGAGCGAACATAGCTTCGAATATGATCGGCCATGGACCGTTTGCCTCGCTGATAAACAGGGCGAATGATGTCCCTAATCTCATCAGGCTCGATATCGCGGGCAGGGCGGTTGCGACCGAGCGAATCGGCCATCTTGTTCAACCCCTTTTCGGCCTCCTTCCAGGACGGTTTTCCATCCGCCTTGAGCGACGCGACGTAAGCCTCGAACAGATCGGCGACCGTGCCGGGTCGCGTGTCGCCGGCAATCTTGATACTGCGTCCCTTCTGGATCATGTCGGCGAAGTCGCGCCTGAAAATCTCGCGGGCCTGGCTGAGGCTCATTGACGGATACGAGCCGAGCTTTTTCTTGAGACGCTTTTGGTCTCGCCACTGCTGGGCCATCCAGTCCGCCGTTATGCGGGTCGGCATTGGCTTGATCACTAGAACGAGGCGGCCTGTTCCGTGACCTTCGCCATCGACAAGGTTCTGCTGCTTACTGGTCTCCTCGACCTGCTTCAAAGCGTGGCGAATCTCTCCATCGGTAAGGCTTGGCACTGGTGTCTCCCGTGGGCTTTCGAGTGGGATCGGCTGACGGGTAGTAGGGGTCTGTGGTTGGGTTCAAAACGGGCTTCGATCCCCCTAAAACCGACCCCAATATGCCACAATGTCCGACTCTACGACAAGTCGAAAAAGCAATATGTATCAATGTGCTAAAGCGTGATCGTGCGTGATTGAAAAGGGTTGAGTGGGATGATTATGCACCAGAATGATCGCGCTGGCGGAAAGTTCGAGCGCGCGCTTGACCACCTCGCGCGGATAGACCGGCGTATGGTCGACCGTGCCGGTCTGCTGCACCTCGTCGGCGATCAGCCCGTTCTTCTTGTCGAGGAAGAGAATGCGGAACTGCTCGCGGGCCTCGAAGGCCATGGCCGAGCGGCAATAGTCGAGAAGCTGCGTCCAGTTCGACAGAACCTCGCGGCCGCGCACTTCGCCGCGCGCCATGCGCTGCGCCGTGGCGGCGATGACTTTTAGATCGGTCGCCACCATCGGCCCGATGCCCTTCACTTCCTCGAGCAGGGACGCCGGCGCGCCGAGCACTTCGGCAAGCGAACCAAAGCGCGCGATCAGCGCCTTGGCGATCGGCTTGGTGTCGACGCGCGGGATCAGCCGGAAGAGAAGCAGCTCAAGCAGTTCATAGTCGGGCAGGGCGTCCGGACCACCGGCCAAAAAGCGTTCGCGCAGACGATCACGATGGCCGTGGTAATGCGGCTTCTCAACAGGCGCCACCTCTTTCTTCGGCGGCTCTACCCAGGCTTCAGAGAAAAACGCCCGCTCGTCCTCGACTTTTCCCATCGCCCGCCCGCATCGCTGATCGAAAGAAGACCTTTGCCAGAGACTAAAGCATGATTCTGAAACGCGAAACGGTTCTCGATCATTTCAAGAAAGTAGCCGGGAGCGTTGCTGGGACATATCAAGACGCCGTGACGATGAGGGCTGCATCGCCTATTGGCGAGCGTTAAACATGAGCACCTTCGGCAGCCTGCTTCTTCACCGTTCTTGCCCCGCTGACCGAAACAGCGATGCCGAGGACGACAAGGGCGGTTCCGAGAATGTGGATCGTCGTGATGGTCTCGCCGAGAAGAAGAAACGAGAGCGCGAGTGCCGCGACCGGCAGCACTGCCATGAACACGCCAGCCTCTCCGCCGCTGGCGCGCGCGGCTCCTGAATACCAGAGCCAGAAGCCGATCACGGTGGGAAAAATGCTGATATAGACTGTCGCCAATAGGGCGGCAGGTGCTGCTGCAACGGTGGTAAACGCGACAAGGGCAGTGGCGAGCGGCAAGGTCAGCACCAGTGAAATGCTGCTCATCAGCGCCGCGAGATAGAGCGGCGCCAGCGGCTTGCTGATTCTCTTGTTCAGGATAGCAAACAGTGCTTCGCCGGAAACAGCGAGGACCACCAGCAGGTTACCCGCCAGCAGCTTCAGATCGAGGCCAAAGCCCTTGGCAGAGGCGACATTGACAATAAGTGCGCCTGCCGTGACAGCGCCGACGGCGATCCATAGCTTGGCGCCAAGCCTCTCCTTCAAGGCCAGCGTTGCAACGAGGGCAGCCAATACAGGCAAAAGGCCGTGGATGACGCTGGCATTGGCACTCGTCGTCAAGGTCAAGGCGAGGATCATTAGAATGCTATAGCCGGCGCTGCCCGCGGCCGCCTGAATCATCACAATCATATATTCCTTTGCCAAGAGCCGCGACCGCGGCGTGCTTGTCAGGAAGACGAGTCCCCAGAGGATCGGCGTCGAAATCAGGAAACGCAGGGGAACGGCGAGGAAAGGGTGCATGCCGCCGGCAATGATTTTCGAGGCCACCACGCCGGATCCGACCAGCGTCATGGCTATGGTCATGAGGGCGCCTGCAATGATGCGTTGCGAATCCATGTGTTAGCCTACGGTATAGGGGGCGCGCGAACGCGCCTCCTTCAGCGCAAGAGCCCACCACTTGAGTTGGTGGAGCATGGTTTTGACAGCGCCGGAGCTGCGCTTCGGATCGAGCGGGCCCGCACCATCGGCAAAATGCTCCCACACCCCGTGAAAGCTTACTGCGTCCCGGACGGTGACGGCGTGGAGCTCGGCAAATACTTGCCGAAGATGTTCGACGGCCCTCAACCCGCCGGAAACGCCACCGTATGAAACGAAGCCGACCGGCTTGGCGTGCCACTCTTCAGTAGCCTGGTCGATAGCGTGCTTAAGATGACCGGGCATGCTGTGATTGTATTCGGGGGTGACGACAACGAAGGCGTCTGCCTTGGCGAGCTTACTCGTGAATGCCTTCATCGCCGGTGTCGGCTCCGCCAAGTGCCGGCTGGGCAGATCAATGTCTGCAACATCGATGAGGGAAAGCTCGAAATCTCCCAGTCTCTGCGCCTCTTGGGCAAACCAGTTTCCGACCTTGTCGCCATAGCGTCGTTCCCGCGTGCTGCCGATCAGCGCTGCGAGCTTGAGCCGTTCAGTCACTTCGCTCTCCTGTCTCAGGTCAGGAAGTGATGACACACCGGGGCGATCGATGGGATTGCTAAAAGTTGGCGCTTTCTGATCTAATTGATCGATCATGCTCGACGCGCTCACTCTCGATCAGATGCGGATGTTCCTGGCCGTGGCGGACGCGGGTAGCTTTCGCCTGGCCTCCATGCGGCTCGGTCGCGCCCAGTCGGCGGTAAGCCACGCGATTGCCAATCTGGAGACCGAACTCAAGACGGTCCTGTTCGACCGGTCGACTCGTCGGCCGACCTTGACCTCGGACGGACGGGCCCTGCTGGACGACTGTCGCTCGCTGGTTCTACGCGCCGATCTGCTGCGCGCGAAGGCGCAGGGTATGGGCAGCGGCATTGAAATCGAGCTTGCGCTGATGGTGGACACGCTTGTTTCATTGCCGGCCGTCGGCAGGGCTCTCGAAGCCCTCCACGCCACCTATCCGACGGTTGGCGTCCGGTTGCAGGTAGGTACCCTTGGGGAACCGATCGATTGCCTCCTGCAAGGCACGGTCGACCTCGCGATAACGGTGGGCGAAGACCTGCGCGATCCGCGCCTGGAATTCGATTCCCTCGCGCCGCTGTCGATGGCGGCGGTCGTCGGTGCTGGGCACGCTCTTGCCTTGATAGCGAAGAAAGGCCGGGTGAGTACGCCAGAGCTGGCCGATCACATCCAGATCGTGCTGATGGACGCTTCTCCTCGCTCCCATGGCCGCGACTATGGCGTGCTCTCCCAGCGCAAGTGGCGGGTGGGTAGCCAAGAGGCGAAACTGGCGTTGATCAGAGCAGGCATCGGCTGGGGGCGGCTTCCACTTTGGTTGATCGCGCAGGATCTTGTCGAAGAGCGGCTCGTGCAGCTTTCAGCCGCTGCGCTTGGTGAAAATGGGACGACGAAGAGCTGGATCTATCTTGCCCGACGGCTCGACAAACCCTTGTTGCCGGCAGCCATGTGCCTCAGGTCCGCACTTCTAGCCGGAGCCGGGCTTGGTGATACTGCCGGGCTTCCAGCCTAGGCGCGCCTCGCCAATTGTTATGGATATTAGACCGTGCCGATGCCGTGCCTGCGGCAGACTAATCCGGCAAGCCGGGGCGGTCGAGCTTCTTTGGCGACAGCGTGAAGATCTCGCAGCCGCTATCGGTGACGCCGATCGTATGCTCGTACTGTGCCGACAGTGAACGGTCGCGCGTCACCGCCGTCCAGCCGTCAGAGAGCACCTTCACATGCGGGCGGCCGAGATTGATCATAGGTTCGACGGTGAAGATCATGCCGGGCCGCATCTCGACGCCTTCGCCGGCGGTGCCGTAATGCAGGATGTTCGGCGCGTCATGGAAAAGCTGGCCGACGCCGTGGCCACAGAAGTCGCGCACCACCGAGCAGCGCTCGGCCTCGGCATAGGTTTGGATAGCGGCACCGATCGCGCCGGTGCGAGCGCCCGGCCTGATTGCGGCGATGCCGCGCATCAGGCATTCGTAAGTCACCTCGAGCAGGCGCTCGGCGGCGCGCTTGATCGTGCCGACCGGATACATGCGCGAGGAATCGCCGTGCCAGCCGTCGAGGATGTAGGTGACGTCGATGTTGACGATGTCGCCGTCCTTGAGCGGCTTGTTGTCGGGAATGCCGTGGCAGACCACGTGATTGATCGAAGTGCAGGACGATTTGGTGTAGCCGCGATAGTTGAGCGTGGCCGGCAATGCGCCGTGATCCATGCCGAACTCGAAGACGAAACGGTCGATGGTCTCGGTGGTGACGCCGGGCTTCACCATCGACACAAGCTCGTCGAGACAGCGCGCGGTGAGATCGCAGGCCTTGCGCATGCCCGCAAACCCTTCCTCGCCATAGAGGCGGATCTGGCCGGTGTTTCTCAAGGGGGCCGTTGCGGCGTCGAGATAGGTAACCATTCTTGTCCGTTCGCGGGTTGGCTCCTGACGCGAGCCGGTGCGGAAATTTTCTCCAGATTTGGCACTGGAAGCCGCAAGGTTCAAGGACGAAGTGCCTGCAACCGGTTTGCCGAGGGAATATTCGCTGGGCGGGCGCATCTGGGTGTCGCGAAGCTTTCCTTGCACCATCCCTTGCGGTAGCCGGGTCAGGATTCAGGAGATTTACGCCCGTTGACGGCACCGGAACGCGCAAGATCGACGCTGCTGCCAAGCAGGACCGCGTGCTCGGCCCTGATGGCGCTGCTTGCGCTTGCGCTGGTGAGCTTCGCCAGGCCGAGGTCTCCGCCTCGACAGCGTCTGCCCCGGGCGGCGCCGGCATCAGCGCGATGCGGCAGGGCGAAACGCTTGCCTGGCTGAGGATCGCCGGCAAGGCGCAGGCCCTCGTGCTCGGCGTCATCTTCGCCGTGCCGTCCGCCTATCTGCTGGTGGCGGTCTCGCGCATGGCCTACGAGGCGGAGAGGGAGCCGGCGAACCAGTAGACGCAACCTCGACAGGGCGATGCCGGTTGCATCGCACGGTCGAACGATGTGGCCAGGGCGCCGATCTGCCGCGGCAGTCGCCGGGCCCGCACCGCACTGAGGTCACATTCCTGCGTCAAAAACCGGTCAAAGAACTTTTCAGAACGAACGGCGTTGCTCCGACTTCGCCAGTTCGGGAGACAGGGAATGGACAGACTGCAATTCGAGGTGCCGGTGCGCATCACGCCCGCGCCCGGCCTGCCGGTCGAGGAAATCTACAGCGTCGAGCAGGCGCTCGATTTCCTGCAGAACTGGCCGAAGCGCCGGCAGGGCAAGGTTTATGACGCCGCGTTTAACGCCTGCTTCGGCGCGACAGTCGATGTGGCAAGCGCCGAGGAAGCGTGCCGGGCCTTCATGGCCTTCTGCCGCGTCAGCGGTTTGCTCGCAAGGGACATGATGTTGCCGCTGAAGCGCGGCGGCAGCGCAAGAGGGTTTCGCGAAGCGAGAGCGTGACGCTTTAACCGGCGAAAGATACCCCTCTGTAGTGCATTCCCACCTGCACGCCGCGAACGATCAACCTGGACAGGATCTCCATGTCCAGCGGCATATCCGGGCGCCACACATCAAGCAACAAGGCGATACGCGCCTGATCGGCGCTGTTCATGACCTCGTGCTCGAAAGTGTCGTCCCACAGCAGGCATTCGCCGTCGGCGATCCGCTTTTCCTGATGGTTGATCATCATGATCGTTGCCGGGCGGCCGTCCGCCAGTTTCGGAATGACAAGGCCGAGATGAAACCTCATGATGCCGCGAAAGGGGCCGCGGTGGGGCGGGATGTGCTTGCGCGGCGCCAGGAATGAAACAGCCGCCGATTTGACCTCGGGGCATTCCGACAGCAACCGGCTGAGGGTAGGCATCTTCCCAAGGTTTTCCGGGATCGTCATGTCGTAGGCCTTGAGCACGAACATGCGCCAATCGAGGCCGTCATTGGCCGAAATCTCGGCCTGTTCCGGCATGATGTCGTGAAAACGCGGAACCCGGTTCAACTGCACCGACAGCGCTTCATCGCGAATACTCTGCCAGACGGCTGCGAACTTCGTCGCGTTGGGAAAATGCGTGGAGGCATCAAGAATCGCCGGTGCATCTATGCGTTTTTCATAGATACGACGCACCAGATCGGTTCCAAGATCGTAGACGTTCGACATCGCATCGCCTCGACCATGTTATAATATAGTGCACGATTGCTTTCAGCTATGGGTCACGGAGATTTGTTCCGAGGCGTCAGGCAGAGGTTCGGTTTTGTATCACTGCGTCTTGGATGTCATCTGCGGGACCAGTCGTGACGCCTCGATGACTTCGGGCGTCGTGCTGTCGATCGTGCCGTCTCAACCGCCTGCGGCTGGTCGGCTGCATGCGCTGTCGTGCAACTCTGGACACTGGGGGCGATTGGGCCGCGACGTGCTGTGTCAAAAAAATTGCCAGAACGCACAAAGCCCCGCCGGCAACTTGCCAGCGAGGCATTTGTTGGAACCCGATCGTCAATCAGTGGCGATCGTGTCCGCGGCCGCCGCTCTGGTGGCCGTTGTTTGCGGCACCCAGGCACTGGCTCCAGTAATAATCGTGATTGCTGCAAGAAGTGATGGTCTGCTGCTGAGCATAAGCCGCACCGGACAAGCTGAAAACCGCGACAGTAGCCAGAATTGCATTACGAATGATGTTGGTCATTTGAGTTTCCCTTTGCTCTGATTTCCGGCAGTGCCGGTCAACGCCGTTTTTGCAGCGATCATGTTTCGATCTGATGGTGCGCAATTTCGGCTTTGTTTCGAGGAGGCAACGGCACACGCTCCCTGTGCGTGGGATGCCTGGGACAACTCCGATCACCTCAAAACCTTCTGACCAGCTTGGTTGTGTGCGAGCGTTTCAGGGGCAACTGTTTGGTTACAGCCCGTGAGCTTGCGTGCGACGCGGCGGAAACAATCATCGACCATCTAGTACCGATCGAAAGCAGCCGAAGATCGCTCGCGGGACGGCTTCGGCACATGGAAGGATGATGAGCCATGTCGATTTTAAAAACGCTCAACCGCATGGGAGCGGCCCTGAAATATGCGCATGATGCCCAAAAAAACGACGCGGATGCTGAACAGCCCGCCGCGCGAAATGCAAATGGATTTTGGCTGGGCAGTTATGCCGACCACCAAATATCTTTCTTCCAACACTTGGGACGGTATCTGACGAAGTTTCAGCGTAGAGCCGGCTAAGCCGCCCTTGTTCGGCAGGAGGACAATTCCGCAGCGTGCCGATGCCGTCGCCGACGGAGCCGCAGAGGTCAAGGCGAAGCTGGCCCAAGTCGATCTTGCTGCGCGATTCCTGGCCCATACGATGGAAACCCTGCACGGCGATTCCTACCGGATTGAGATCGACCCACGCCACTGGCTTCGTCTTGGTTCGGGTGGAGAATGTTTGGCGGCGGAAATAGACGGGCTGCTGATCGATACTCTTCGGACCAGGCTCGGCTGCTTAGGTGGCCCGGCTATTCCTTGTGCGGAACAATATACCTGACAACGCTCTCGCCGCGCGTAATCGTAACTGTCGTATAGCCGGCTGGCAAAGAGCCCGTGATGGTCGGATCGATCACCTGGCATCGGCCGACCATTCTTCCGCTAGGAGCGCCGGCGAGTTCATCTGCCAATGAGGCACGGCATTCGTTGAGGGAGGCGAAAACCCGAGGCGCCGTATTAAGCGGTTTGCAGATCGAAGCCTCGCCTGGGCTGCACAAAAGCAAAACCATCACCGCTGCCGTAGCCGGGTCCATCGTCGAAGCTCCTTTGTGGAGCTTTAAACGCTCGCGAAATCCATTTGTTTCAGATGTTGCTAAAATACGAGGCAATTCCCGGCGACCTCGGTGGCCGGGCCTGTCGATCCTCGGGAACAAGACGCGTTAGTTCGCTGTTATTATTAGCAGAGGCTAATACGATGCCTTTTTGCGTCACCAGTGCGACTTCGGATGCTGTTCTCGAAGCCAGGAACACTGACGCTGAGATCCTTGGAGTCGTCGACCTCGCCAACAAGACTGATGCCAAGATCGGCACCATGCGCCTGGGGGAAGCTATCCAGTTCGTTGCGAATGCATCCGTGCTTGGATACGGAGTTCGCGGAGCGATGGTGTTTTACGGAAAAGCAGGAACACCGAGCCTCAGGGCGAGAGAATGTGAGCAGTTGTGGGCGCTATATGGTTTCGCACTGCTTGAGCCATAATGTCTGACTCGAGGAGCGCTGGAAGGCGTTCACGTTATGAAAAGCGCCACCGGATGACACGAGCCGCTACGGATTCGCAGAGCGGGCCTATTTCGCGGTCACCGTCGGCCGAAATACGCAGTCGCTATTTGACGTTATTGGATGATTTGCCGGGAGAGGGTGCTAAGTCGCTGACATCTGCTGGTACGCCCAAGGGGCGTGACGGTTTCCAAGCTTTTCAACGGCTTAGCTTGTCCAACCGCCCCAACCAGCATCATTGAAAACATTAGCGTTTTCTCGGTGATGTCCAACCGCCTTCGCGAAATGCGAGGGGCAGTTCTGACGGCTATTTGCTCTGCCGAACAACGGGAAGGTTCGCTGCACCCCCTCGTCGCCCTTCAGCGGGCTTCTTGTCCATGTGCTCAAGCGAGCCAAGAGCTGGAAATCCCCGGAGCATGGGGTGATCCGCTCCCGCCGGCGATGGCTTCCGGGCCGATCGCCGGCGGGGGTCCGTTCGCCTGCGAGGTGCCGGCATGAGCCCCTCTGCCGCCTCCTCCAGGTCTTGGACCTGGCGTCACGCGATCATCAAATCGGACTTACAGCCGACCACGCGGCATTTGCTGCTGACCATCAGCTGCTTCATGAACGACCTCGGCGGCAGCTGCTTCCCGACGCAAGAACAGTTGGCGGTAGCTACGGGCCTCACCGATCGGGCGATCCGCAAGCACACGGAAATCGCGGTGGAAAAGGGATGGCTTAAGCGCCACCTGCACGGCTTCAAAGGACGCCGTTGGAGCAACTACGAATACCTCGCGATGTGGCCTGATGACCGGAACGACGTTCCGGCCTTGGCCGCCGAACGACCGGAACCACGTTCCGGTAAGACCGGAACCACGTTCCGCATGGACCGGAACGACGTTCCGACTACCACTCCATCCTCTTCCAAAACCACTCCAGAGCGCGCGCGTGGCGCGCGGCCCCCTCGTTTGAAGAAGAGATCGGCAGAAGGCAGCAATCCTATGATTGCAGTGCTCGACGAGGTTTTAGGTTCATGAGCGAAGACGTTTCGATCGGCCTGAAGGAACATCTGACGACGCTGTTCGCTAGCTATGACGTTCCCTTCGGCCAAGCAGGCGATGCAGCAGCAGCTAAGGTCGCTGGCTATATCATGGCGTGCAAAGGTCGCTCTCTCGACCTGGTGGGCAGGGCGGTCGGTGAGTTCATCGCCGGGGCCGTCGATCGGCCTGCTAATCGCCGGTTCAAGCTTCCGACATCCGAGGAGTTCGGCGCCCATATCAAGCTGCTGGCGAACGGTGATGGTTCGGTTGCTAACCCTCGCATCTATGCTCCGCCGTTCGGTCCACTGTGGGGCGTGAACCTGTATGCGCTTCTGCTCAATGGGCCAGACAAGAGCATGCCGGCACCGTCCCGTTTCGTCGCTGCCGAGATCGCAAAAGGCGGTGCCAGCGCGGAGCGCTACCGCCTCGAGCATCAGGCAAACAATGGGTTCAAGGCTGCGACCTTCGTGTTGCAGGACGCTGCCGATGCCAAGGGATGCACGGTCGACGAGAGGATGCAGCCGCTCGTAGCAATGTTCGAGCCGGTGCCGGCCGAGGCTACCGCCTTCAGCGAATGGAAGATCATCCATGTCGAGCGAGGATGGCCATGGCTTCCGCACCTCGGAAAGCAGCGTGTTGCCTACTTTCCGAAGGAAGGCAGGGAGGGGTTGGAGCGCCTGCGCCTGGCGATCGTCGAGATGTTGGCGGGTCCTCCCGACCCAAAAACCGTATGCGGGACGACGAAGTGCGTATCCGCTCCAGTCTGACGGTTTTCGGCAAGCCTAAAGACCAGCCTAAAGAACCCGCTAAAGTTGCAAGGAGCCTAAAGATGAAAATCGATCCGAGCCGGCTGAGGAACCTCAGTCAAATCAGAAGCCAGACCCTTGGAGCCATCTCCAAGCTCACCGACATGGGCAATGCGCTGAACCGGCAGCGTAATGAGGCTAGGGCGCTGATCGCCAGCCTCGAGGATCGCCTGAAAAGCGCACGCGACGAAACGCCGATCCGGGCGCAACTCGCGACCGCCAAGGCCGACCTCGCCAAGATCGAGGCCGACTTCGTCGCCAACAGTGCCGCGCTCGAATCGGCGCGGGAACGGTCCACGATGGCGGGCACCCTCTTTCGGGCCTGCGAGGAGTTCGCCGAAGGGAGGACGCGCGCATGAGCCTGATCTCGAAACTTTCCGGGGTGCTGAAGGCCACCAAGAGCGCCGCGGCAGAAGTCAAATCCGGCCTCGATCAGTTGCGCGCCCAAATCGCGGATTTGAAGAAAAGGCGTAGCCAACTCGAAATGGCGCCAGTCCCGAAGGAGGAAGCGCTGAAGCGCATTGACGCCTTGATGGATCATCTCACCGAACGGGCCGACATATTCCTCAGGGCAGAGCAGTTCACTGAGCGCGATAGGTACGTAATGCCGGCGCTTGGCCAGAACGCAGCGACAATTCTGCTCGGCTTCGCCGCGCCTTTGTTGCGGCAGCGTCTCGTCGAAAAGCTGTCCGAGACCTACGCTGCGGGCGACGGTCCGACGGCTGACGCGCACCGCCAATTACTCGCAAAATTCGATGCGGAGCTCCTCGACCTGGAGCTTGCCGAAGAATCGCTGGTGCGCGCCGCCGAGGCGGCCGGAATCGAGATCTTGCGGCGCGGCGACGCCGACCCCCGCGCGGTCCTTGCGGCCGATAGCTCACTGCCTTCCTGAAAGGAGAAAACGGAAATGGATGTGCTCATCAACGGCGAGATCGTTCTCTACGGAACGGTCGGCGCCAGGTTCCTGCCGGACGTCGAATATTTCAACGATGTCGATGTAAAAACGGCGCTCACCAAAATCGGCAAAAAGGACGTCAATGTCCGGATCAATTCCGGCGGCGGCATCGCCGACAATGGCGTCGCGATCTACAACCTGCTGAAGGAACATCCCGGCAAGGTAAAAGTATCGATAGATGGCGTGGCGGCCTCGGCGGCGTCCGTCATCGCGATGGCCGGCGATACGATCCTGATGCGGACCGGTGCCTTGATGATGGTCCACAAGGCCCAAAGCTTCTCGATCGGAAATTCCGACGATCATCAGAAGCAGATCGACGCACTGAAGGCGGTCGACGGCGGGATGGTCGACATCTATGCCCAGCGCACCGGGCGCCCGCGGGCTGATATCGAAGCCGAGATGGCGGCTGAAACCTGGATGAACGGCGACCAGGCCGTTTCGAAGAAATACGCCACCGGCGTAGAGACTTCTCCCTCGATGCGCGCTGCTGCCTTCGACTATCGCCTATACAGTCACGCGCCTGAACGCATGGTGGCCCTGGCGGCGATGCTGGCGGGTGAATGGACACCGCCCCCGGCGCCCGAACCGCCGCATACGAAGTTCTGGCAGTTCATCAAGTCACACGGCAAGGCTGCGGCCGCTCTCGCTGCCGCTTTCGACGCCGAATTCAAGGGCCAGCCTCTTGCCTCGAACATCGCCTTTGCCGAAATCTGGAATGCGGCCCAGCGTGGTGACGCCGCTGCGGATTGGGTGCCGACCCAGAGGCAGCAATTCGTGTCGATCGATGACGGTTCGATCGTCCAGGCGGAAGCGATTCGCCGCGAGATGACCGAGATGGCCGCCGCCTGCGCAATGATGGGGAAGCCCGAACGCGTCGTCGGCTTCATCCAAAGTGGATCCAGCGCCAAGGCCGCCGTCTCGACGCTTCAGGCCGAACGTGTTGCCTCCCAAGAAGCGATATTCTCGCACGCCACCGGCATGACGGCTGGCGGCCCTGCCTCTGGCAGGGACCAGGGCGAGATCGACCGCGGCTGGGCAGCGGCGATCGACACAGTCAACAAGAGGTACGGCATTCCGACGGCGCAGGAGATCTACGCCAAGCGCGCTGCCGCCCGCCAGGCACGTATGGAAACTCGCAATGATGGATACTGATTGGGCCGTGTTGGAGTTCCTCCGCGAGCATATCATCGGACGGACCGAGCCAGACAGGGTCTCGATCGGCGAGAGCCTGAAGAAGGAACATGCGGAGGTCTATGCCCTGGCGCTTAAGGCCGGCGCCACAGCCGTCGCAGCTCCTAGTTCGTCTGCGGCGCATTGATGCTCGCCTGGCTCGCCTTCGCCCTGTCTTGCGGCGTCGTCCTGACGGTGACGCTGCTGTGATGATCGCGCCGACCGAACATCACCTGGTCTGCGCGATCTGCGGCGGCGCGTTCGTTGCCGTCGTGCAGGGCCGCAAGCGCCCGCCAAGTGTGTGTTCCCAGCGTTGTCGGAAAGAGAGGATCAGGCGGGCCGGCAGGGCTCACCAGGCCGCCAAGAAAAAGGGATCGTGACCATGGCAAAGAACACCATCACCCAGCGCATCGCCCTTGATGGCGGCGACACCATCAAGGCGCAGCTGCTCGCCCTCGGAAAGCAGGGCGAGGAAGCTTTCAAGGCCATCCAGGCCGCGGCCAACAAGGCCGATTTCCAGAAATTCACGGCCAGCCTCTCACGGGTCAAGTCCGACCTCGCCACCGTTGGCAAGAACCTCGCCATCATCGGCACCGGTCTGGCAGCAGGTGCTACCGCTGCCGGCGCCGCCATCTTCGGCCTGGCCAAGTCATCCGGCGAGGCGGCCGATAATGCCGGCAAAAATGCTGAAAAGAGCGGCCTTTTGGTCGAATCCTACTCCAAGCTCGAGTTCGCCGCGAATATGGCCAATATCTCGACAGAGCAATTCGTCGGCGGCATGTCGAAACTCAACAAGGCCATCGCCGAAGCCGCCAAGGGCACGACGAAAGCAGGCGATGCGCTCGACGCGACCGGCGTCCATGTCACGCGCTTCGGAGGCGCGACACAGAAAGCGGCCGACGCCACTAAGCAGGCCGGCACCGTGTTCGATCGGCTCGGCGTGAAGATCCGAGACGCGAACGGCAACCTTCGGTCAAACGAGGCCATCCTGCTCGATGTCGCCGATGCCTTCGCTAAGATGCCGGACAGCGCGCTGAAATCGGCTCTGGCCATTGAACTATTCGGCAAGGCCGGCGCCGAGCTGCTGCCGTTCCTTAACCAGGCGAAGGCCGGCATCCTCGATCTCGGAAAGCAGGCGGAACAGCTTGGCATTGTCCTGACAAAGGATCAGGCGGCCATCGGCGATGCGCTCGGCGACAGTCTCGATTCGGTAAAGAAGGCAATCGCCGGCACGCGCCTGCAGCTCGGCCTCTTGTTCGCGCCGGGCATCACGGCCTTGGCCAACGGCTTCGCCAGCATCATCAACGAGAACCGTCAAGCGCTGGTCGACTTCGCGGACACGATCAATCGGAAAGTGCTGAGCGTCGTGGGTGATCTCCTGCACCTTCTCTCCGGCAACACCCAGGACATCAAAAATCCGTGGATCAAGGACTGGTCGGCGGCGATCGTGCAGTTCGGTTCGGATGTCGCCGGCGTTTTCAACGGCCTGGTGCTGCCAGCCCTCAGGGCCTTGCGCGCCGGCGCACAGTTCGTTGCGGATCAGATCAACAAGATCTTCGGCACCGACATCACCGGCGGCGAGCTCGCGCTCGGTGCCGCGGTGCTTTCCGTCGTGGGCGCATTCACCTTGCTCGGCTCGACGATCGCGGCGGTCGTGACGGGGATCGGCTTCCTCGCCGGCCTGGTAGGCGGCATTCCCTTGGCTATCGCAGCGGCGGCCGTGGCGGCCGGCGTGGCGATCGGCGTCTTCTGGGAGGACCTGAAGGCTGGCGCCGCTGCTGCCTGGCAATTCATCACGGACGGCGCCGCTGGCACGTGGCAGGCGATCGTAGACGGCGCCACGGGTCTCTGGGATAGCATCGTCGGCGCGTTCGACCAGGGCCAGCAAATGGCCGTCGATGCCTTCAACGGCATAGTCGACGCCATCGTGTCGGTCTGGAACAGTCTTATCGACAAGCTTGGCGCGATCGCTCAGCAAATCGTCGACCGCATCGCCGGATGGTTCGGCACACTGCCTCAGCGGATCACCAGCGTCTTCAACAGCCTGGTCAGCATCGCCAGCAGCGTGCTCAATCGCATTTCGTCTCTGGTCGACAGTATCGTTTCGAAGATCCAGTCGGCCATCAATTTGGCGAAGCAGCTCGTCGGCCTCGGCGGCGGCGACAGTGGCGGCGGTGGATCGACACAAGGATTTGCCCGTGGCGGTCATCTCGCCCGCGGGCCCGGCACCAGCACCAGCGACAGCATCCTCGCACGGCTCTCCGTCGGCGAATTCGTAGTGCAAGCGAAGATCGTCAAAGCGCTCGGAGCGGATTTCTTCCATGCAATCAACGCAGGGATGGACCCGCTCCGGGCCCTTCGCGGTTTCAGCATCGGCGGTCTTGCCGATGGCCTGACACAGGGCATGTCGGTGCAGCGCTTCGCCGGTGGTGGTCTCGCCACCGCGAACTTGGCGCCGGCCATGTCTTTCGGTTCGAGCAAGAGCGTGAGGACATTCAACCTCCAATATGGTCCGACGCGAGACGAAATGCTTCAGGCGATCGCAGAAGACGATGCTGTCGCCAAGTTCGGCCAATGGGCGATGGGCCAATCTCTCGCCAGCGCTGGCCGCACCCCTTCTAGGGGGCGCTGATGACCGAGAAACCTGAAGCATGGTGGCGGCCGACGACGCCGGAAGAGGCCGCCGAGCTTGCGAAGAACCAAGCTGACTTCAAGGTACAGTTCGGCAGCTTCGAAGCGGTGAACTTCGGGAAATACTGGCTCGGGGCATCGCAGGACGGCCAGTACCTCGCCTTTCAGTTTCACAGGCCCGACGGCTCGATCCATCGGTTCGCGCTTCACTGGCAGATGGTCGACGTGTTTTGGACGCAACTGGCCGTCGCGATCGACGAGATGGGCCAACGCCAATTCGCGCTGAAAGAGCCGGAGGGAAAGGCATGATGCCCGCGCTCGCCCTCATCGCATCGATCGCCGTCGTCGGCGCGCTCGTGTTGCACTGAAAGGAACGCGCGTATGTTTGTCCACATGCTCAACGGTGCTTCCGTTCCAGGTCGCGCGGTTGTCGTCGGCGGAGGTGGCGGATCGAGCGACGGCGGCTTCGTCGGCGAGCCTGTGGTGAGCACCACCGTAAGCGGTGGCACCACGATCAACGGCAAGATCAAGTCGGGCAGCTTCGGGAAATTCGTCTATCCCTTGGCCACGGTCGCTGCCGGCCGGCAATACACCTTCCGCTACACTCCGCACTTTGCCCAGCTAATGCAGCAAGGCAAATCGGCGATGGTGGGCTTCGGTTTCAAAACCGACAACGATTTCCATCTGGTTGGCCTCCGCGGTGATGGCTCGATGGGCCTCCACAAGTACAAGGTCTATGGCACGCCGCCAAATGGATGGAATCAGCAAACCGGCCACACGACATCGGACGGCGGAGCCTCGGCCAACGGCACCCAGAACGGTCCGAATTGGATTCGGCTGGTGATCTCGCCTGACGGCACGAGCTACACGTTCCAAACCAGCCCAGACGGCTCGACCTGGACCGACGAGTTCACAGGGGCGTCGCTGTCGCCGTTCAGCAATGTGCTAGGTGTGGCGACCTTTGGCGTCGCTCTTTGGTTCAGCAACAATGATGCTGGCCCGTTCTCGATCGAGATCGATCAATTCGCAGATGCCGCTGCGCCAACCGGCGATCCCTATTGGGCCAATGTCGTCCTGCTTGTCGGTTTCGATGGAGCTGATGGCGCGACTTCGGCGACCGACGACAGTCTCTCCGCTCATTCGCTGACATTCAACGGCAACGCGCAGCTCGACACAGGCGTCTCGCCGCCTTTTGGCACGGCCTCGCTGCTGGTTGATGGGAGTGGCGACTTTGTTTCGACCGCCGATAGCGCGGACTTTGATTTTGGGTCGGGAAACTTCACCATCGAAGCTTTCGTCAGGACGGTGGCGAATGCCAACAACCAGACGATCGTTTCGCAGTATGCATCGGTGGGAAGCGACAACGCTTGGGAGATGCAAGCCAACATCAGTCCCGGTTTGACAGGGCGGTTTTCGCCCTCGGGAACCAGCGGAACGAATGTCGGCGGCGGCGCGTCGCTTACGGCGACGACATGGCACCATGTTTGCTTCGAGCGTTCTGGGACCAAATACCGCCTCTACATAGACGGGACGATGGTCGGCTCCAACACAGACGGTTCGGCCCTCCACAATTCGGCCTACGGCCTGCGCATCGGTGCGCGTGACAACAACACCGGCTACTTCAATGGCCATATCAAGGAAATCCGCATCACCAAGGGCGTGGCGCGCTACAACAGCGACAGCGGCTTCACCGCGCCGACAGCGGCTTTCCCGAGGGGGTGATTTGGACGCTCTCTACCGGCAATTCTTCTCTACCGGCAATTCTTGCCGGTAGGAGAGCGCAACGCGTTGTAAGAGGGGGATTCACACCCGATTCGCTCCGCGCTATCATGGCGGCCATGGAAACGTCGCTCGACGACCTAACCCGCCTACTGAAAGCGCCGCAGCATGGCCTGCGCGACCGCTACGGCGCCTTCGCTCTGCAGCTGCTCGCCAACGTCGCCACGGGCCTCGCCCTCGGCGTTGGCTTCGCGATCGGCCGCGCCATCGCGGGTTAGAGGATTTGCCTGTCTAGGGAAATCCCGCCGGATCCTCGCGATTACCGTCCTTACCTGGCGTCTTGGTGCCCAATGCCGCCGGCCAAAGGTGTCTTCAAAGCCAACGTCGACGATGTTGTCATCTCTAAGGCTTTGGTGCTTAAAACCGAGCCGAACGCTGAAACTCTCCCCGACTTCGATATTCTTGGGGAGACCTCCGCTGAATGGCCCCTCGGTGAAGTCAAGCTGAAGTGGGAAGTTCGCGAGCGGATTCAGCAATCCATATTCGCTGCCGACCTTAAAGAGGGTCCTTAGAAAATAGGGGAGGGTACCCTGCTCTTCCTTGGGCCGAACGACTGCCGCGTATAGCGTGACGGCGCCTGGTCCGTAGTTCGTGGCACTTAGGTTCAAGAACGGCGGCGATTCGCCCGCTTTAGAAATCACAGTCATAACGGAAAACGAAGTTCGCACCTTCGCCTTTGGATAGATGAATTTCGACCAAACATTCCAGACGAAACCAGCAGCCGAAATACAGGCTGACATAAGACTGATCACCAATGCCCAGTCCGCTGTTGTCATGGTAACCTGTATTTGGAGGCGGCGGCTTCTAGGCCTGCTCTTAAGTTTTCATATGCTCTCTTATAGGCTCGGCCGATCTCTTTGTGTGAATCGCCCCAAGCCCAGATGTTCAAGCAGATGACGTCGCCTAGCGCGTCGCCGTTGGGCGGCGCGTTGGGCGGCGAGCCAGGCTTCTTCAAAGCCACGAACCCATGAGGCCAAAGGTTCCAGCCCCAACAAGCATCCTGCCAACCGGGATCGATCTGCTTCAGCTCGTTTTCAAGCACATGGCCAAAGCCGAGCAACCTCCTCTCGGGCACGTTGGCCTTGAGGTCGCGAAAGAAGATCGTCACACGACCTGTCAGTTGAAGGCCCTTGGTCGATTGCGACTGCTTGTTTCGCTTGATCGGCTTCATTCCGAAGTCGTTGGTCTCAAAGGGTACGCCGTCCGAATTCGCCCAAACCAAGAAGTCAAGGCTCGCCTCACGGGCAATGAGCCCGCCTTTGCCGATATCTTCCAGGTGCCGCGCCACCTCGTCGCGCGGCATGCCTTTGAAATCCGAGTAGTGATTGCGCTCGTTTGATACCTGCACGTCCCATGGGTGGTAACGACCCAGCCGCTGGGCCTCGTCGTCAAGCTTCCGGTCGAAATATGCGTACATGCTCGACCCCGAATCAGTGTTTCGCAGGGCAAGCACTGAAACAGGTCTCCCCGCGAAGGGGAAGCTTGACGGATTCGGCGAATACGTTCAGCGTGTCCGTGGGCTAGCAACCCGGACCGCGATAAGCAGCACCAGCGATTGGCGTCACTGGGCCTGCTGAGGCGCTTAGAAGCCTTGGCGGGCTTCGATGCGCATTGGAGCGCTTTGGCGAGCGCACCGCTTCTGGCCGTCGTATAGCACGGCCGGGGTCGATGCGCCATGTCCAGGGCGAAAGCCTAAAAGCACATCGGCTGGTCTCGCGGCCAGTTGCTAGCCCCGGCTTCGGCGACGCCCGCCGATAATGCGAAAACATTCCGGCAGGCATGTTTTCGGCCGGCCTAGCAAGTCCGGTTCGAACCGCGAGGAAATTCACATGTCGTTGACCATGAAACCGACCGTTAGTGGAGTAGCCGCCACCGCTCGACGGCTTGGGCTCGCCGCACGTTCCCTGATGCCTTGGAATAGGCCCTCGGCAGAGGAGGCGACCACCATGCAATCAGGAAAGGCGAGCTTCATGAACCAGGTGATCAACCGACGCACCATCTTTGCGGCAGCGCCAGCTGGCGTTGCGGGATTAGCCGCCACTGCCGCAACGGTGCCGGCTCACGTCCGCTATGGCATTCCGGACGTCCTCGACTTCGATCGCATCAACGAAAAGAAATTTGTCGAGACCGCTGCCGACCTCGTTCGGGTAGCCATGGCCCACATCCACGGGGGCACCTGGCGCGCCAAGGTCGACCATGAAAACCAGGTCGTGCTGGTCATATCAGAACAGCAGGCAAAGCCCACGCGATCGAGAGGAGAGGAGATCAAGGCCTGTATCGAGCGCCTGCACGACCTGCTTTGCGAAGAGACCGGCGACTTCTGGGGCATGTTTCTCTACCCGGAGACGAACATCGAGACGCCGGCAGGGTCGCGCCAACTCGCGATTTTTCCCATGCGCCGCTATCCGGAAGGACTGATCAATTACGATCGCCCAAATCGCGGGCTCCACGATCCGACCGGCATCACCGGCCAGCGGCTTCACTACGGCGAGCCGGTCGATCCTGTTTCACGGGGAGCAAATGCTGTAACAGGTTGAAGGTGTTAGCGGATTTAAGGACGTGAACCTAAAAGCGACAGCCTATCATGAGGCAGGCCACGCCGTTGTGGCCTTCCTCCAGTTTTTCAAAATCGAGTTCGCCACGATAAAGCCGGCGGGTGAAGCCGCCGGCATGGTCAAGTCCATGGCTCGTGGCAAGGTCGATCCGGATATTGCAACGCCTGCCATGCGCGCAAAGATAGAGGCGTTGATCATCGTCACGCTGGCGGGCGACATCGCCCAACGCAAGCACCAGGCCAAATCAGTCCGGCGGTGGCACGCCAGCGCTGACCGGCAGCAGGCCGCCGATCTGGCCCTGTCGATCTGCGGCAGCGGCGAAAGTGCCACAGCCTACCTTGCCTGGCTCGATATCGTCACCCGCAACATCGTCGAGGGCCGTTGGTCCGTGATCGAGCGGGTAGCCGCCGCGCTGTTGGAGCGGGAAACCTTGACCGGCGACGAGCTGCGCGCGGTGATCTTGGGTCCTATCGCGGCAAAAACCGAATGCGGGACAGCGAAGGGCTGATCTCCACCAGCCTGACCGGGTTTTCGGAGTCTTGACGAAAGCCTTGACAATTAGCTCTTGACGCTTGGGGAAAGGGCTATCAAATATCATTGATATTTCGACGGTTCGCGGTTATAAGCGTCAGTGACATTTATCGAAGGTCGCTGACCCATGGATCATCTGAATACGCCCAAGTTCACGCAACCTGACGTGCTCAAGCTCACTCGCGTAAAGCCGACGGCGCTGCAGAACTGGACCAACCGCAAGGCGATCGAACTGGCGGTGCAGAATCCTGGCTACGGCAAGCCTCGCCTCTACACGGCGCTCGATGTCGTCAAGATCGCAATCATGCGCCGCTTGGCTGACCTCCGCGTTGACCTTTCTGTCGCCAAGGAAATAGCCGAGGCGACCGCAATGATTGTAGCTGGTCCTCGCTTCGACGATACGCCTAGCTCGCTGTTAAAGTGGGACTCTTACCTTTTCATGCGGCCCGAAGAGGCCACGGAGAAGGTTATCGACCTTCAGATTGCCGCGACCTCTCCGCTAGAGGTGCTCGACAAGTATGGCCTTCTTGAAGGGCTTTCTCCCGAACACTGGCGCCTGACGCAGATCGCGTTTCATTTGGGCGAAGGCACTGGCCTCCGGCGTTCGGCTACGGCGGATCCATATGGCCCTATCGATGACGCGAAAAGACAGCAGTGGGCCGCGCAGGGCATTCACGCGGAACCGGTGATCATATTTCCGCTCGGCGAGATCGTTCGCAGCACGCTGCTTCAGGTCGAGTCGCTGGAAATGGAAGCGGAGTAGCCGGATGGCCAACCGCGCCGCCCGCATCACAGAAGCCGACGCCAGCCGCTTCCTCAAGGCGGCTAAGAGCGCTGGCTTCGAACGCGCGCGCATTGTTTCTCACCCTGATGGCCGCATCGAATGCACCGTCGAGATGCTGGCGCCAAGCGCCGAGCGCGGCGACAAGCCAAACGAATGGGACGAGGTGCTTGAATGAAGCGCCGCGCCGGCAATCCTTTTCCAGGCGTTACCCGTGTCGTCGATCGCCACGGCAAGGCGCGCTGGCGCTTTCGCATGAAGGGCGTTCCAGGAACCTACCTGCAGGGCGAATATGGGTCTGTCGAGTTCCGCAGGGCCTATGACGCCGCGGTTGCCGGCACGACGGCGCTTGTGGCGCCTTCCCGCCACCAGTACGGGACATTCGACTGGCTGATCGAGCACTACCGCCGTTCGCCGAAATGGAAGAAACTCCGGCCGATCTCGCAATTGAACCTCGGCAAGGAATTCGACCGTTTCAGCACCCTGCACGGCAAGAAACGCGTAGCAGCTCTGCGGACCGATCACGTCGAGGCCATCATCGGCAAGAAAGCGGACACGCCTGCGGCAGCGAATAGGCTGCTGAAGTTGCTGCGCCGTCTCTGCCGATTCGCCATCCGCAAAAAGCTGATCGTTGTCGACCCGACGATCGATGTTGAACGCTACCAGGAAAACCCCGACGGCTTCCACACATGGACTGAGGCCGAGATCCTGCAGTTCGAGGAATATCACGGCGTGTCGTCCAAGGCCGTGCTTGCCCTCCGCTTGATCCTCAACACCGGCGCGGCGCGCCAGGATGTCATTCGCCTTGGCTGGCAGAGCACAGGGGAGGGGCGCATCGCCTATCGGCGCCTCAAGACCGGCGGCGACGTAGACTTGCCAATTCTCGATGAACTGGCGGAAGTGCTGCGCCCGCTGCCGACCAACCGCCTGCTGTTCGTCACCCATACCGGCGACCGCGCCTATAAGCCGACCACGTTCGGCAATTGGTTCCATGATCAGTGCGTTGACGCCGGCCTGCCGCACTGCTCATCGCACGGCCTCCGCAAGGCTGGCGCCACGCGCCTGGCCGACGCCGGCGCAACCGAACTGGAGATCATGGCCTATCTCGGCCACCGCACGCCGGATGAGGCTCGAACCTACACGAAAAAGGCCAACCGCAAGCGCCTCGGCGACACCGGCATGGAGAAGGTGGCGAGGGCGAAAAGGGAACAAGGTTTGTCCAACCGCGTCGAAAGGTTGGACATTCATCGTCGCAAGGTTTTAAAAGAAAAGGGAAATTAAAGGAAGGTGGTGCGCCCAAGGGGAATCGAACCCCTGTTACCGCCGTGAAAG
>NZ_RZSN01000046.1:0-35420 GCF_003997315.1 Mesorhizobium sp. M1A.F.Ca.IN.020.04.1.1 | reverse complement strand
GCCCGAGGACAGGTCGATGCCGCCGCAGATGATCACCTGCGTGACGCCGATGGCGATGATGCCGACGATCGACACCTGCAGGATGATGATCTGCAGCCGCTGCTCGTTGAAAATAGCATCGACGTTATCGCGGGTGTTGAAGAGGAAGCTGTCGCCGAGGAAGACGCGGCCGATCAGCTCGAATGCGCCGACCAGGATGACCAGCGCCAGAAACACGTTGAACTCGGCAGGCCAGGGGCGCTTCTTGGCGTCATAGCTCAGCCCGCCAATGCCATGCGATGTCTGTGACACGTCTTCTTCCTCCGAATGACCGCGCCCGCTCTCCCGCCCGGTCGGGCGGGAGAAGGAAGGGAGCGACGCTGCTCTGTCTGCAGCCGATTTCAGCCAACTCGATGCGTCGGAGCGCCGCTCCAGGGTTTGTCCTCACGCAAGTCCGTACGGAAAACTTCCTGGAATTGCGTTGGCGCGGCGTCAGTTCTTCTTCAGGAACTTGTCGATGTTCGCCGGCGTCACGAGCTGGAAGGGGATGTAGACCTTGCGCTCCACCTTCTCGCCCTTGGCGAGCTTCAGCGCCGCATCGAGCGCGCCCGCGCCTTGGCCAGCCGCATCCTGGAAGACCGTGACGTCGAGATCGCCCGCCTGCATCGCGGCCAGCGCGTCCTGGGTTGCGTCGACGCCGCCGACCACGACCGACTTCATGTCGATATTGGCGGCCTTCATCGCCTGGATGGCGCCGATGGCGCTTTCGTCATTGTTGGCGATGACGCCGTCGAACGGCTTGCCGGACGACAGCCAGTTGGTCATCAGGTTCTGCGCTTCGTCACGCTTCCAGTTCGAGGTCTGCTTGTCGATGATCTTGATGAAGTTGCAGTCGGGCGTGGCAATCACTTCATCGATATCCTTCGTGCGCTGCACCGCCGCCTGATTGGATAGCTCGCCCATGATCACATAGACATTGGCTTCCTTCTTGCCGGCTTCCTTGAACAGGCGGCAGATTTCCTTGGTCTCGAGCGTGCCGGACTCGGCCTCATTGGACGCGACGAAAGCCTGGTTGTCGGGCAGCTTGTCGACATTGACCGGCTCGCGGTTGACATAGACCAGCGGGATCTTGGCCGCGGCCGCCGCATCCGACATCGCCTGGGTGGCCGAAGTGTCGACCGGGTTGACGATGATCGCGTCGACGCCCGAAGCGGCGAAGTTCTTGATCTGGTCGAGCTGCTTGGCCACGTCGTTCTGCGCGTCCTCGACCTGCAGTTCGACGCCGTCCATGCCCTTGGCCTGGGCGATCATGCCGTTGCGCAGCACGGTCAGGAAATTGTCGTCGAAAAGAGCCATCGAAACGCCGATCTTGGCGGCGAAGGCGGACGAACACATCAGCGCCGAAAGCGCGACGCCCAAAAGCAGTTTCTTCATTTTAGTTTCTCCTCCACTTGGTGTCCGGCTGCACCGATTGAACCGGAATCCCCGATGTTACCGGGGAATCTCTCCCATGGCCCTTCCGGCGGCGTTTTCCTCGCATGATGGAACGCCTGGTCCTCTGTTTGAAACAGACGTTCCGGAACGAAAGAACCAAAATACCCAGTTGGTGAAATATTTATTCCATTTCGCTTACAGCCGTCAAGGGTGATTCGAAATGGACGTGCCGGTTTTTCGATGGAGGCAAGCGTGCAGCGCCCTCGCGGCCGGGCATGCAAACGTTCTGCGGCGGAATCCCCGGGCGATTTCACGTCGCGAAAGAATTCCATCAGCCTGATGGATCACATCATTCCGACGGAAGACGGCTTAGATGTTTTCCGGCAGATAGATGTCGAAGGGGAGAAAGGTCTGGCCGGGCGCATTGGCGGCGCCGGTCTCGATGGCATGCGCCATCAGGCCGACAAGCTCGCGGCAGAGCGCCGCCAGCGGGGTCGAGATCACCATGGTCAGGATGTTGTCGGCAAGTGCTGCGCGCGACTCCGCATTGATCTCGTTGCAGACGACCACCGGCATATGCGCCGGTCTCGCCGCCCTCAACGCCGCGACCGCGCCCTCCATGCCGCCGCCGGCGACGTAGCAGCCGGCAAGGTCGGGATGCCGAGCCAGAAGCTCGAGCATCGCATCATGCGTCACCTGGTTGGCCTCCAGGTTGACCAGCGTCTCCATCACCGTGAAATCCGGCGCATGCTCGCGAAAATAGGAGCGGAAGCCGATCTCGCGCAGCTCGTGACCATGAAAACGGTGGCTGCCGACGAAAAGGGCGACCTTGCCTGGCTTGCTGGCGGCCTTGGCGATCATCCAGGCCGCGGTGCGTCCGACCTTGCGGTTGTCGAGCCCGACATAGCCTTCACGGATGCCGGCGGCGAAGTCGGAGAGCAGCGAAAAGACCGGCTGCCCTCGCGCCTTCAGCGCCTCCACCGCCGCCGTCAGCGTCGGATGATCCGGACCGACCACGGCGATGGCCCTGGATTTCGCCGCCAGCTTGCGCATCTGGGCGGCGATCTCATCGGGCGCCAGCGAAGCGGCGAAGTCGATCGTCGCAGTGCCCCGGAAACGTTGCGATTGCGAGACCGCAAGCTCCAGCTCGCGCGCGAAATCGCCGTAGAAAACGTCATTGCCGCGCAGCAGCAGGAAGCCGAGACGATATTCGGGCAACTCCTGGCGCATGCGCTGCCTGATCAGGCCAGCGGCGTGATAGCCGATGTCGGTCGCCGCCTCGTAGACGCGACGCGCCGTCTCCTCGCGCACCGGCAGGCGATTGTTCAACACCCGGTCGACCGTGGCGACGCTGAAGCCTGAAACGCGCGCGAGATCGGTGATTGTCGGCCGCTTTGCCATGAGTGCTCCATCGCTTGCCCGACTCAGATTAGCCCAATCTGATAGAAAATGATAGAATCTATCTTTGTGACATTGAGGCTATCATGACTTGGCGCTATGGTGAAGTCGAAGCCAGCCATGGGCGAGGCGCGGCATTGCCGAGGGCCATTCGCCAGGTGCTGATGGAGGACCCCGCAATGACGGCAATCACGTCTCCGGCGCCGTCCGGACGCGACTACAGCCTGACCGGCCGCGACGCCAAGCGCGCGGTCGAGAACGGTCTTTCGGCGGCCCAGTGGTACCACACCGAGATCCCGCGCAAGCAGATGAAGGAGCTGATGCAGCGCTCCGACCAGCCCGCTATCCGAGACACCATCATCTGGCTCGGTGCGCTGTTCCTCAGTGGCGCGGGCGGCGCTTGGTTCTGGGGCAGCTGGTGGTGCGTGCCGTTCTTCTTTGTCTATGGCACGCTCTACGGTTCCTCGACCGACTCCCGCTGGCACGAATGCGGTCACGGCACGGCCTTCCGCACCCAATGGATGAACGATGCGGTCTACCAGCTCGCCTGCTTCATGATCATGCGCAATCCGGTGACCTGGCGCTGGAGCCATACACGCCACCACACCGACACCATCATCGTCGGCCGCGACCCGGAGATCGCCGTCATGCGACCGCCGGACCTTTTGCGCGTTGTGCTGAATTTTTTCGGCGTGCTCGATGCCTGGCATGCGATGACCGACATGGTGCGCAATGCCGCCGGCGTCATCAGCGCCGCAGAACAGACCTTCATCCCGGAACAGGAGCAGCCCAAGGCCATCCGCATCGCCCGTATTTGGCTCGCCATCTATGTCGCGACCATCGCGCTGGCGCTCTATCTGCATTCATGGCTGCCGCTGATGCTCGTCGGCCTGCCCCGCCTCTACGGCGCCTGGCATCACGTCATGACCGGGCTGCTGCAGCATGGCGGGCTGGCCGACAATGTCATCGACCATCGGCTGAACAGCCGCACCGTCTACATGAACCCGATCAGCCGGTTCATCTATTGGAACATGAACTACCATGTGGAGCACCACATGTTCCCGATGGTGCCCTACCACGCGCTGCCCAAGCTGCATGAGCTGATCAAGCACGATTTGCCGGCGCCGACGCCGTCGATCCTGGCCGGCTACCGCGAGATGATCCCGGCCTTCCTGCGCCAGCTGCGCAACGAGGACTACTTCCTCAAGCGCGAGCTGCCGCCGACGGCAAAGCCCTACCGGGAAGAGCTGCACAACGACAATCCGGTAGCGGCCGCGGCCGAGTGACCGGATCCGACACAACCGACAACGAAGAATTTCGCCGGAGGACGACATGAGCGACTGGGTCGAGGCCTGCGCGGCCGGAGACATCGACGAGGAGGACGTAATGCGGTTCGATCATGCCGGCCGCACCTACGCCATCTATCGCAGCCCGGAGGACGAGTATTACGCGACCGACGGCCTGTGCTCGCATGAGAAAGTGCATCTGGCCGATGGGCTGGTGATGGACGACATCATCGAGTGTCCAAAACACAATGGCCGCTTCAACTACAAGACCGGCGACGCGCGCGGGGCGCCGGTCTGCGTCAATCTCAAGACCTATCCGGTCAAGGTCGACGCCGGCAAAGTCCTCATTCAGCTTGGGTGACGGCATGGCGGGAGGAATGGTCATCATCGGCGCCGGCGAGTGCGGCGGTCGTGCCGCGCTTACCCTGCGCGACCTTGGTCATGAAGGGCCGGTGACGCTGGTCGGCGACGAGCCGCATCTGCCCTATGAACGGCCGCCGCTGTCGAAGGAGGCGATGACCAGCGAGGCGCCCCTCATCAAGGCGATCGCCAGCGACGAGCTTTTGGCCGAACACTCGATCCGCCACATCCATTCCGTTCGGGCCGTCGCTATCGACCGCGCCGCGCATCTCGTGCGCCTCTCCGACGGCTCTTCGCTTGGCTATGGCAAGCTGCTGCTCGCGACCGGGTCCGTGCCGCGCAAGCTGCCGATGCCTGGTCTGGGCGGCCGCTGCGTTTATCTCAGGACCTTCAACGACGCGCTCGCGATCCGCGCCCATCTCAAGCCGGAGAACCGCGTCGCCATCATCGGCGGCGGTTTCATCGGCCTCGAGCTTGCCGCTTCGGCGCGCAAGCTAGGCGCAACGGTCACAGTGCTCGAGGCGCAGCCGCGCATCCTGATGCGCGGCGTGCCGGCCGAGATCGCGGAAATCATTCATAAGGCGCATCAGGCCGAAGGCGTGAAGGTGCTTACCGGCCAAGGCATCACGGCGATTGCCGATGACGGCACGCAAGTTCGCATCACGCTTGCCGACAGGCAGGACATCGTCGCCGATCTTGCCGTGATCGGCATCGGCGCGGTGCCGGTGACGGCGCTCGCTGCCGAAGCAGGACTTGCGATCGACAATGGTATCGCCGTCGATGAGAACCTTTGCACCGCGGATCCGGATGTTTTTGCCGCCGGCGACTGCTGCTCGTTCCCGCTCGCCGTCTATGGCGGCCGGCGCGTGCGGCTGGAAGCCTGGCGCAACGCGCAGGAGCAGGGCGCGCTCGCCGCGAAGAACATGCTGGGCGCCAACGAGGCGCATGCCGCGGTGCCGTGGTTCTGGTCGGATCAATATGGGCTCACGCTGCAGATCGCCGGGCTTTCGGACGAAGGCCGCTCGACCGTACGGCGCGACCTCTACGACGGCGCCTTCATTCTGTTCCACCTGGCCGAGGACGGCAGGCTGGTCGCCGCCAGCGGCATCGGGCCCGGCAATGCGGTGGCGCGCGACATACGGTTGGCCGAGATGCTGATCGCGAAGCGGGCGACGCCCGCGCCTGAGGCGCTCGGCTCGCAATCGGTCAAGCTGAAGTCGCTGCTGGCGGCATAGGCCCGAGTAATCGCTGGAAACGAGGGGATCCACGGACATGGCACGCAACAGACCGACCGTCGCCGATTTGCAATTGCTGAAGGGCAAGCGCCAGCTTTCGAAGCTGCGCGTTTTCTCGCTGGAGGAGGCCGAGGCCGCCGAGCGTGCCGGCATCGACATCATCTCGGTCCCCTATGATCTTATCTTCGATCCGCGTTTTCGCGACGCCGCACCCACTTGCTTTGCCATTCCCGGCGACGAACGCATCAAGCTGGGCGCAACCACCGACGAGATCCTGCGCATGGCGGTGAAGCTGCGCGCGGCCAGCGCCGACGCCATGTATTGCGCGGCCAGCCTGCAGACCATCCGCCGGCTGCGCGACGAGCATATTCCGGTCTGCGGTCACGTCGGGCTGATCCCGGCGCATGCGACCTGGACGGGCGGCTTCAAGGCGGTCGGCAAGACGGCCGAAAGTGCTGCCTTCGTCTGGAAGCAGGTCAAGGACCTTGAAGCCGCCGGCGCCTTCGCCGCCGAGATCGAAGTTGTGCCGGCCCCGGTTGCAAGCGCGATCTCGCGGCGTACATCGCTGATCATGATCTCGATGGGCGCCGGCGCCGGCTGCGATGCGCAATATCTGTTCTCCGAAGACGTGCTCGGCAGCAATCGCGGCCATTATCCGCGCCATGCCAAGCGCTACCGCGACTTCGCGGCGGAGTTCGACCGCCTGCAGAGCGAGCGCATCGCGGCCTTCCGCGAATATGCAGACGATATCCAGGCGGGCGCCTATCCAGAGCCGCGGCACATGGTCGAGGCGGATGCCGACGAAATGCGCAAGTTCGAGGCGTTTCTCGCCTCGGAAGGCTACTGAGCCACCCGGCTCAGCCGGCTAGAACAGCGTCTTCAGCTCGTCCAGCTTGTCGTTGACCAGCCAGCCGTAATAATTCTCCTCGGGCAGCTTTTCCGGTTCCCCGGCGGCGCGACGCTTCTCGTTCTCCTCCTCCAACGCATAGGCGCGCTGCTCGGGGTTGCCGACATTGTAGAGCGTGGCGGTCAGGCCCGGATTGTGCGAGATGTCGAAGCCGGCGATGCTGTTGTAGGCGTCGATCGACTTCCTGATGGTCGCAGCGACGTAAGGCAGCGTGAGGTCGGGATCCATGATGGTCTTGTAGACCGTGTTCGGATCATTGACGTCGAGCTCGGGCAGGCCGGAGACCTTGTGCACGAGATCGCTCATCTGCAGCGCCGTCAGCGGGTTGAGCTGGCCGAGTCCGAAAGTCTGGCCGGCATAGTAGGGTTGGAAGAAAGTGGCTCCGAAGCGGTCGTTGGGGAAGCTGGTCCCTCCGACGGTTTTGCCGCGGAAGGAATGGTTCCACACCTGCTCGCGGCATTCCCAGAGATCGTAGCTGTCGGTTATGCCGGCGCATTTCTGGAATTGCGGCCGCTCAACGAAATCGCTGACGTCCTCCCCTTCATAAGCAAAGGTGAGCTTGCTCGACAGGTAGGACATTGCCTTGACGTAATAGGTCTGCAGCCGATCATAGGCGTCGACATTGTAGGTGTGCTCGCCGACGATGGCGCCGACGATGTGCATCGGATCGATGTCGTAGGCGGCCGCCACTTTCCTGATCTTGGCGCGCAGTTCGGCATCGTTCTGCAAGAGCGCGTAGACCTTGCGATACTTGGCCTGGAAGCTGGTGTTGGTGGCCTGAGTGCGCCGGCTGGAAGCGCCCGGAATATCCGGCTGCACGCTGTTGCGATTGCCCGGCGGCACCATGGTCGCCGCGTTCGCCGTTGCCATCGCCGCGGCCAATGCCAGCCCAACAAAAAGAAGTATGCGTTTCTTCATCCACCGCCGCCTTCAAGTCGGCGGCAAACTAGGTAAAGCGCGTGGGAGAGTCGAGACGAGGCAAGCTTCCGACGGGACGAAAGGTGGCCAGATGGTACCATCTGGCCACACATCGCCGGGCTTCGCCCGTTAGAGGATGAACCGTGACAGGTCGGTGTTGCGCGAGAGATCGCCGACATGCTTCTGCACGTAGTCGGCATCGATGGTGACCGCCGTGCCGTGGCGGTCCGGCGCGTCGTAGGAAATCTCGTCCAGCACCCGTTCCATCACCGTCTGCAGGCGTCTGGCGCCGATGTTCTCGACATTGGCGTTGAGGTCGACGGCAATGCCGGCGAGCGAATCGATGGCGTCGTCGGTGAAGGCCAACTCGACGCCTTCGGTCTTCATCAGCGCAATATACTGCTTGATGAGGCTGGCCTCTGTTTCGGTGAGGATGCGGACGAAATCCTGCTTCTCCAGGGCACGCAATTCGACCCGGATCGGCAAGCGGCCCTGCAGCTCCGGAAGCAGGTCCGAAGGCTTGGAGACGTGGAACGCGCCCGAGGCGATGAAAAGAATATGGTCCGTCTTGATCGGCCCGTATTTCGTCGCAACGGTGGTGCCTTCAACCAGCGGCAGCAGATCGCGCTGAACGCCTTCACGTGAGGGACCGCCCGAAATGTCGCTCCTGGCCGCGATCTTGTCGATCTCGTCGAGGAACACGATGCCGTCATTCTCCGTCGATTCCAGCGCCTGGCGAACCACCTCGTCCTGGTCGAGCAGCTTGTCGGACTCGTCATTGATCAGTAGCGCGTAGGATTCCTTCACCGTCGTCTTGCGGGTCTTGGTCTTCCTGCCGCCCATCGCCTTCGACAGCATGTCGTTGATGTTGAGCACGCCGATATTGGCGCCCGGCATGCCGGGGATCTCGAAGCCCGGCATACCGCCGGTGCCGGTGTCCGCCACCTCGATCTCGATCTCCTTGTCGTCGAGGTCACCGTCGCGCAGCCGCTTGCGGAAGCTGTCGCGCGTGGCCGGGCTCGCGGTCTTGCCGACCAAAGCTTCGAGCACGCGCTCTTCGGCATTGATGTGAGCGCGCGCCTTGACGTCCTCACGCATCTTCTCGCGCGTCAGCCCGATGGCAACCTCGACGAGATCGCGCACGATCTGCTCGACGTCGCGGCCGACATAGCCGACCTCGGTGAACTTGGTGGCCTCGACCTTGACGAAAGGCGCGCCGGCCAGCCGCGCCAGCCGGCGCGAGATCTCGGTCTTGCCGACGCCGGTCGGGCCGATCATCAGGATGTTCTTGGGCATCACCTCTTCGCGCATCTGGCCCTCCAGCTGCTGGCGGCGCCAGCGGTTGCGCAAGGCGATCGCCACGGCGCGCTTGGCGTCTTTCTGGCCGATGATGAAGCGGTCGAGTTCCGAAACGATTTCGCGGGGAGAAAAGGTGCTCATATTACTCAAATTCCACTTTGCCACTGCCTGATGGACTCGAACGGATGCAGCAGCATGATCACGTTGAGCGTCAGATTGTCCCGGATGATGTAGCCCGTGCCGAATTCGAAAATGAGCGCCAGAGCCACGATCACCCATATAGGGAGCTTTCGCGCCATCACAAATCCGAGCGCCATGGACAGCGTGTCGGACACCGAATTGATGATGCTGTCGCCGTAGTAGTTGAGGGAGATGGTGCCGGCGCGGTAGCGGTCGATGATGAAGGGGCTGTTCTCCAGGAGTTCCCAGCCGCCTTCGATGAGGACGGCGAAAGCCAGCCTCAGCCCGACGGGCGAGCGCGGGAACAGAGCCCAGGCCAGCGCATAGAACAGGAAGCCGTGGATGATGTGCGAGAAGGTGTACCAGTCGGCGATGTGCTGGGAATTCTCCGAGCTGTTCACCACACCATGCCAGAGCTTGACGTAGCCGCAGGTGCAGATCGGCGGATGGCCCATGCCGTAGAGAATGCCGGCCTGGAAAACGACGAGAGCCAGCACCAGCAACAGCCCCATGCGCCAGCTGTCTTCATAGGCCGACAGCGTCTTGTCTCCCCCGGATGCGGTCATTGTGATCAGTCCCCCTCTTGTTGGTCGATTTCGGCCGCATCGACGGCCATCAGCACGACGTCCCCATATTCCGAATGCCTGCGGCCGATCGGCCTGAAGCCGGCCTTTTCATAGGCGCGGATGGCGCGGCCATTGCCGGGATGCGGATCGATGACGACGCGCGGCGCGCCTTCCTCGAACAGTTCCGCGACGAACTGGCGGACGATGGCCGAGCCGTGGCCGATGCCGACCAGGTCCGGCGGCCCGATCGACAGATCGATACCCAGCGTGCCGAATGGCTGGTCGGCGTAAGGATGGTTGTCCTCGAGATGCGGATCGTAGCTCTGCAGATAGGCGATCGGCTTGCCGCCCAATTCGACGATCAGCGGCTCCACCGAAACCGACCCGATATGCTCGCGTATCTCGGCGATCTCCTTTTCCGGATCGCCCCACCATTCGGCGATATGCGGCTCGGCAAGCCAGCGGGCGATCATCGGCAGATCCTTTTGGGTGACCGGCCGAAAATCGTAGCTGTCTTCCTGTTCGACCATGATCTGTTCCAGAAGCCGATTCCCATTTTTCGGGATCATGGCCGGCCGCCTAGGCGGCATCGAGCGTTTCGACGACGAAGCTGCTGTTGGTGTAGACGCAGATATCGGCGGCGATCTGCATCGCCCTGCGGGCGATCTCCTCGGCGTCCTTGTCGGTGTCCATCAGCGCGCGGGCGGCGGCGAGCGCGTAGTTGCCGCCGGAGCCGATGGCCATGACGCCATGTTCTGGCTCGAGCACGTCACCGGTGCCGGTCAGCGCCAGCGAGACCGACTTGTCGGCGACCAGCATCATCGCTTCCAGGCGGCGCAGATAGCGGTCGGTGCGCCAGTCCTTGGCGAGCTCGACGCAGGCGCGGGTCAGTTGGTCAGGATATTGTTCGAGCTTGGCTTCGAGGCGTTCGAGGAGGGTGAAGGCGTCGGCGGTGGCGCCGGCAAAACCGGCAATGACACTGCCGCCCTTGCCGATGCGGCGCACCTTGCGGGCGTTGCCCTTCATGATGGTCTGGCCAAGACTGACCTGGCCGTCGCCGGCGATGACAACCTTGCTGCCCTTGCGCACGGTGACGATGGTCGTGGCGTGCATGGTCAGTTCATTCGACATTTCCTGCTCCGAGTCGCGCTATCCCTCAAAGGCGATTGGCGCGGTACGAGTGACTTTGATCGGCCATATGTATGCATAGGGCGAGTGATTGCAAACCATCCGCGGCAAGGCCGATACAGTCCGGAATGGCAACTGGCAATCGCCGGATCATGCTGATAGAAGGCTCTCGTTTTCAAGCCCGCGCCTCTGAACAGGACAGACTGATGCCGCCCCGTTCCGCAGAAATCAGCCGCAAGACCAAGGAAACCGAGATTTCCGTATCGGTCCATGTCGACGGCACGGGTAAATCCGACATTTCGACGGGTGTCGGCTTCTTCGACCACATGCTCGATCAGCTGTCGCGCCATTCGCTGATCGACATGACGATCGAGGCCAAAGGCGATCTTCACATCGACGACCATCACACGGTCGAGGATACCGGCATTGCCATCGGCCAGGCGCTGAGCAAGGCTTTGGGGGAGCGGCGCGGCATCATGCGCTATGCCTCGATCGAGCTCGCTATGGACGAGACGCTGACCCGGGCGGCGATCGACGTTTCCGGCAGGCCGTTCCTGGTCTGGAACGTTTCCTTCTCGTCGCCGAAGATCGGCACATTCGACACCGAGCTGGTGCGCGAATTCTTCCAGGCGCTGGCGCAGAATGCCGGCATAACGCTGCATGTGACCAACCACTACGGCGCCAATAACCATCATATTGCGGAAACCTGCTTCAAGGCCGTGGCCAGGGCGCTGCGCGTGGCGCTGGAGCCTGACCCGCGCCAGCCCGATGCGGTGCCGTCCACCAAGGGATCCCTGAAAGGATAACCCTATGGCCATCTATGTCGTGATGGAGCCGCCTGCGGGGGGCAACGAGGAGGACGCCGCCCTGGTGCGCGACAGCTTCACCTGGCTCGGCTTCCTGTTCTCGCCGATCTGGCTCGCCTGGCACCGCCTCTGGATCGAGGCCCTGCTCACCTTCGCGGCCATGGCCGCGTTGTCCATGCTCGGCGAGAAACTAAGGCTTGAATGGGCTGGATCGGCGCTCTCGCTGCTGGTGTCGCTCTATATCGGCTTCGAAGGCCAAGCCCTGCGGATCGCGGCGCTCCGCCGCCGCGGCTGGCGGGAATGGGGCGTCGTCGAGGCCGGCAGGCTCGGCGATGCCGAGGTCCGTCACGCGCTCGAAGCCAGCGAGCGCACGCAGGAACAGGCGCCGATGCCGCACATCGTGCCCGACACCAACCTGGCGCGGCCTGCGCAGACAGGCATGGCGCTGGGGCTGACCCATACGCCGGGAAGGCCCTGACATGCGGGTAGCGATCATCGACTATGGGTCGGGCAATCTGCGCTCGGCCACCAAGGCCTTCGAGCGCGCCGCGCATGAGGCGGGCATCGCCGCGACCATCGATCTCACGGCCGACGCCGAGCGGGTGCGCAGCGCCGACCGCATCGTCCTGCCGGGCGTCGGCGCCTATGCAGACTGCGCGGCCGGCCTGCATGCCGTCACCGGCATGTGGGAAGCGGTGGAAGAGGCGGCGCTTCGCAAAGGGCGACCGTTCCTCGGCATCTGCGTCGGCATGCAATTGATGTCGGAACGCGGGCTGGAAAAGACCGTCACCGAGGGTTTTGGCTGGATTGCCGGCGACGTCAAGGAAATCACGCCGAAGGATCCGGCACTGAAGATCCCGCAGATCGGCTGGAACACGATCGAGCTCGCGCGCAAGCATCCGCTGTTTTCGGGCATCGAGACCGGTCCGAAAGGGCTGCACGCCTATTTCGTCCATTCCTACCACCTGGAGGCGAGGAACCCGGCCGAGGTGCTGGCGACGGCCGACTATGGCGGGCCGGTGACGGCGGCCGTTGCCCGCGACAACTTTGCCGGCACGCAGTTCCATCCCGAGAAAAGCCAGGCGCTCGGCCTGGCGCTGATCACCAATTTCCTGAATTGGAGGCCCTGAATGACCAAGAAGGGCTACTGGATCGCCATGATCGATGTCCGCGACCCGGACACCTACAAGAAATACATCGAGGCCAACGCGAAGACCTTCGCCAAATTTGGCGCGAAGTTTGCTGTTCGGGCCGGCCGCCATACCGACCCGGAGGGAGCAACGGGAAACCGCCATGTCGTGGTGGAGTTCGATTCTTACGACAGGGCGCTCGCCTGCTATCAGTCGCCCGAGTACCAGGAAGCCTTGAAATTCCGGCTGGCGGCATCGACCGGCCACTTCGCCATCGTCGAGGGCGCCTGGTCGTGATCCTGTTTCCGGCAATAGACCTCAAGGACGGCAAATGCGTGCGCCTGAAGCACGGCGACATGGCGACCGCCACCATCTACAACGATGACCCGGCGGCCCAGGCACGAGCCTTCGAAGAGCAAGGCTTCGAATGGCTGCACGTCGTCGACCTCAACGGCGCCTTCAAGGGCCAGAGCGTCAATTCCGCCGCGGTCGGCGCCATCCTCGAGGCGACGAAGAACCCGGTGCAGCTCGGCGGGGGCATCCGCACGCTGGCGCAGATCGAGGACTGGCTGGACCGCGGGCTGGCGCGAGTCATCCTCGGGACCGTGGCGGTGCGGGAGCCCGAACTGGTGAAGGAGGCATGCAGGACCTTTCCCGGCAAGGTAGCAGTCGGCATCGACGCCAAGGGCGGCAAGGTGGCGGTCGAGGGCTGGGCCGAAGCCTCGGAACTCGGCGTCATCGAATTGGCGAGGAAGTTCGAAGGTGCGGGCGTGGCCGCCATCATTTACACCGACATCGACCGCGACGGCGTGCTCTCCGGCATCAACTGGGATGCCACCATCGACCTTGCCGAGGCGGTGTCGATCCCGGTGATCGCTTCCGGCGGATTGGCCTCCATCGCCGACATCGTGCGCATGACCATGCCCGATGCGAAGCGCCTGGAGGGTGCGATCTCCGGTCGCGCGCTCTATGACGGGCGCATCGACCCGGCGGAGGCGCTCGCCATCCTGCGCGGCAACCACGCGGAGGCACGAGCGTGAACATCTCGATCATCCTGGCGTCCTATGACAGCGGCCACTTTCACGGCCGCTGTGGCCAAGGCCCCGATGCGCTGATCTCCGGCGGGCTGGCCGAGGCGCTGAAGCTTGCCGGTCACGACGTCGAGGTGCGCGACATCGGCAAGGTCGTCGAGGACGAGCAGGAGCGCGAGATCGGCACGGGATTTGCCGTCTGCAACGTCGTTTCGGGCGAGGTCCGCATCGCGCTGGACAATGGGCGCTTTCCCATCGTTCTGGCCGGCAATTGCCTGACCAGCGCGGGCGCGGTGGCCGGTGAAGGCGCGGACGCCATCATCTGGGCCGACCAGCATGGCGACCTCAACACGCCGGAAACCTCCACCTCCGGCTTTCTCGACGGCATGGCGCTGGCAACGGCGCTTGGATTGTGCTGGCGGCGCATGGCGGCGCAGATTCCCGGCTTCAAGCCGATCGAGCCGGCCCGCTGTGTCCTGGTCAACGCACGCGACCTCGATACGGCCGAGAAAGAGCTTTTGGAGAAGCTGCCGATCATTCGCACCGAGTGTCCGGACTGGGCAGCCGCCGCGGCGAAGCTGAAGGCCACGGGTGCCGAGCGCATTCATATGCATGTCGACCTCGACGTGCATGATCCGGAAAAGCTGCAGGCCAATCGTTACGCAACGCCTGGCGGCCCGGCGCCGGAGCAGGTCCGCGCCGCGATGTGCGGCCTTGCCGGCCCGCTCAGCATCGCCGGACTTACCATTTCCGCCTACGATCCGGCGTTCGACCCGAAGGGCGAGGTGCCGCCGCAGGTCGGCGAGCTGGTGGTCGACCTTTTGTCGACCATGGAGGGGCGCTGATGCTGAAAGCCCGCGTCATTGCCTGTCTCGACGTCAAGAACGGCCGCGTGGTCAAGGGCGTCAATTTCGTCGACCTGGTCGATGCCGGCGATCCGGTCGAGGCGGCCAAGGCCTATGACGCGGCGGGCGCCGACGAGCTCTGCTTCCTCGACATCACCGCATCGTCCGACAATCGCGAGACGATCTTCGACGTGGTCGCCCGCACGGCCGAACAATGTTTCATGCCGCTCACCGTCGGCGGCGGCGTGCGCCAGGTGGCCGACATACGAAGGCTGCTTCTGGCCGGCGCCGACAAGGTATCGATCAACACGGCGGCGGTGAAGAACCCGGATTTCGTCGCGGAGGCTGCCGACAAGTTCGGCAACCAGTGCATCGTCGTCGCCATCGACGCCAAGAAAGTATCGGCTGCCGGCGAGGCCGACCGCTGGGAGATCTTCACGCATGGCGGGCGCGAGAAGACCGGCATCGACGCGGTCGAGTTCGCCAAGAAGATGGTCGATCGCGGCGCCGGCGAGATCCTGCTGACCTCGATGGACCGCGACGGCACCAAGGCCGGCTACGATATCGCGCTGACCCGCGCGATCGCCGATGCCGTGCGTGTGCCGGTCATCGCTTCGGGCGGCGTCGGCACGCTTGATCACATGGTGGAAGGCATCCGCGATGGCCATGCCGCCGCCGTTCTTGCCGCCTCGATCTTTCATTTCGGCACCTACACCATCGCCGAGGCCAAGGCGCATATGGCGGGCGCCGGCCTGCCGATGCGGCTGGACTCGACCGTTCATCGGACTTAAACCACTGCTATGGCTCAATTTTCACTCGCCGAGCTGGAAACGATAATTCATCAGCGCGCCCATTCCGGTGATCCGGAGTCATGGACGGCGAAATTGTTCGCCAAGGGCATGGACAAGGCGGCGCAGAAGCTCGGCGAGGAAGCGGTCGAGGCTGTGATCGCCGCCGTTCGCGGCGACCGGCAGGCCCTCGTTTCGGAAAGCGCCGATCTTCTATATCATTGGCTGGTCGTCCTCGCGATCGCGGGCATTCCGCTGGAGGACGTGCTGAAGGAGCTCGAGGGCCGCACCGGCCGCTCGGGCGTCGCTGAAAAGGCGTCCCGGCCCCGGGGCTGACCGCTAAAGACGGATAGAGCATGATGTCGTCCGAAAACCGCTCCACACTTTTCGGCATCATGCTCTAGGAGGGCAGGAGACTCGATGGACCAGCTTGCTCCGACCGAGAAATACTCCCCCTTTCGTTTCTTCTCGGCCGAGCAATGGTCGCAGTTCCGCGCCGACACGCCGCTCACGCTGACCGAGGACGAGATCGACCGGCTGCGTTCGCTCAATGACCCGGTCGACCTCGAAGAGGTCAAGCGCATCTACCTCTCGCTTTCCCGTCTGCTTTCGGCGCATGTCGAGGCGAGCCAGCTGCTGTTCAGGCAGCGCCAGGCCTTCTTCAACGCGCAGGACGTCGTCAAGACGCCGTTCATCATCGGCATCGCCGGCTCGGTCGCCGTCGGCAAATCGACCACCGCTCGCGTGCTTAAGGAATTGCTGGCGCGCTGGCCGTCGAGCCCGAAGGTCGATCTCATCACCACCGACGGCTTCCTCTTGCCGAACGAGATCCTGCGCCGCAACAATCTGATGGAGCGCAAGGGCTTTCCAGAAAGCTACGACGTCGGCGCCCTGCTCCGCTTCCTTTCCGGCATCAAGTCGGCGCAGCGCGATGTCCGGGCCCCGGTCTACTCGCACCTGACCTACGACGTCATTCCGGGCGAGTTCGTCACCATCGACAGGCCGGACATTTTGATCTTCGAAGGCATCAATGTTTTGCAGCCGGGCAAGCTGCCGAAGGACGGCAAGATCGTGCCGTTCCTGTCGGATTTCTTCGACTTCGCCATCTATATCGATGCCGACGAGAAGCTGATTCACCAGTGGTACACCCAGCGCTTCATGCGACTGCGCGAGACTGCCTTCCGCAACCCGGACTCCTTCTTCCACCGCTATTCGCAGCTGTCGGAGGATGCCGCCCGCGCCATCGCCGAGGGCCTGTGGAGCAACATCAACCTGAAGAATTTGCGCGAGAACATCCTGCCGACCAGGGCGCGCGCCGACCTCATCCTGCGCAAAGGCGCCAACCACCTGGTCGAAGAGGTGGCATTGCGGAAACTCTGATAGAATCCGGCGGACCGGCGCCTAAAGCGCATGGCCCTGGCGTCGATTCAGGCGACGCGCTTCCAAATTAGTCTTTGTTCTTAGTCGGCGGCAGCTTCGATAAGGAGCCGGGTCTCAGCAGACCGTAGCGGCCGCCGCCACGGGACGGTTGACGGCTCCGATCGGCATGTTCGGCACGAGGCGACGGTCCGCGGGGATCAGCTTGCGAGCGACGATGTAAATCACAGACACGACGATGACGGCGACATAGCTGTCTATTGCATAGTGCCATGCCAGATAGACCGAGCTGACAGCAACAAAGGCCACGTAGAGCAGAGCGAAGGCGCCGAGGAGGCGGCTGTATTCGCGCACGAACAATGCATTGAGCATTGCAAGGCCGACGTGAACGCTGGGAAACGCCGAGATACCCGTGGCAAAACCGGTCTGCTTGGCCTCATACAGCGACCATAGATACTGCTGGTAGGCGGCCGCGGAGTTGCTTGACCCAGCCCCGCGGGCCAGGAATGCAAGCTGTTCACCAAATCGCGCCGTGTCTCCCGTGACCGCGCCGTAAAATGCCGGACCCGCCGAGAGGAACAGCGCCGCCAGGATGTTCCCGACCAGGATCCAGACTGCCATAAAGCAGGCGAGATAGCGCGTTCGGACCGATGCCACCATGGGCGATGTCGCGACGAAGAACAAGCCGACGAAATTCAGCAGAAACCAGAAGACGTTGTAGTTCCATTCTATTATGGCGCGCACCAGATCACTTTCGGCCACGGAGTAGAGCCAGCGCCACGGATCGGCGCCCAAATGGAGGAAAGCGTCGATGTCGGCGTGCAGGACATCGAATTGAAAACCGCCTTGCCAGGCCGACATTCCGTTCTTCACGGACGTGAAATTGCCCTGAAAGATCATGAGCGCCATCAGAAGGCACAATCCCGATAGCGAATATGCCAACCGCCCGGTCGAAAACACTCTTTTCGCAACCAAACGTCGCCGGGAATTGAAGCGATGCATAATGAGAATTGCGTCGGCAAGGATTGCTATTGTGGGCAGTGCGAAGCCGTTGAGGGGAATCCAGGACCCGAAATATATCGAGAACGCGAGGCGGTCGGCGGCGCCAATCGCGTTCAGAAAGATCAGCCCGGCCAAAACATAAATGACGATGGCCAGATAGAGGCCCGAATCCCTGCGAACGAGTTGGGCTGCCTCCGTGACGATTGCCCACAGGCCGCGGAGGACCGAATAGCTTTGCGACATTGCCGAGCCCCAAGCTGCAATAGCTGCCCGTCTTTATGAGGAAAACTTCTAGATTTCGTTAGCTTGCGGGCACCGTTACCCGCCGCAGCGTCAGATTGATACGGCCGCCACTCCTCAACAGCGCCGAGGTCGCTGGGTAGATGCGGTCAACGCCGTGGAAACAGAGGCGTCCCTCCCCGCCAAGCACGACGACATCGCCGCTCTTCAGCCTGAACGACTTGGTGCCGCCTTCGCGCGTGGTGTGACCGACCCGAAATAGGCAGTCGTCGCCGAGCGACACCGAAACGACGGGTGCTGCGAAATCCTGCTCGTCGCGGTCCTGGTGCAGACCCATCTTGGCCTCGCTCGAATAGAAATTGACGAGGCAGGCTTCCGGCGCGTGCGAATAGGCCGACACCTCGCACCACACTTTTATCAGGGCTTCGGGGATCGGCGGCCAGGGCTCGCCTGTCACCGGGTGCATCGGCTGGTAGCGATAGCCGCGCTCGCGGTCGGTCACCCAACCGAGCGTCCCGCAATTGGTCATGCGCACGCTCATTTCCTTGCCGGTGCGCGGCATGGCAGGCACGTAAAGCGGCGCCGCCTGCACGACGCGCCTGATCTCCTCGACCAGCGCTTCCTGCTCCGTGCGCGACAGATAGCCCGGCATATGGCGAACGCCGTTGGGCAGAACGAGCATGGGATTCGATCCGATCAGTCCGTCCGAGCATGCCACCGGCAGAACGGCTTCGCGACCCGAAAGCGGCCGTCGTCGGATGTCGGCCCCTAGTCGCTTTCCACCCGGCCGCGCAGCTTCTTCACCGTCGAGCGCCCGGCCTTGGTCTTGAGGCGCCGCTCGACGGCGCCCTTCGAAGGCTTCGTCTTCTTGCGCGGCGGAGGCGGCGGCTCGGCCGCCTTGGCGACCAGTGCCGTCAACCTGGCTCGCGCGTCGGCGCGATTCTGTTCCTGAGTGCGGAAGCGCCCGGCCTCGATGACGATGACGCCATCCTTGGTTGCGCGCTGGCCGGCGAGCTTGATGGCGCGCTCCCGCACCCGCTCCGACAGGCCCGGCGCATTGGCGGCGTCGAAGCGCAGCTGGACGGCGGTCGCTACCTTGTTGACGTTCTGGCCGCCCGGGCCGGAAGAGCGGATGAAATCCTCGTGCAGGTCGTCCGGATGGATGACCGCGTCACTGGCGATGATGATCCTGTCGTCGGCATTCATGCGCACAGTCATGGCGCGGCGGCGGGAAAAAGAAAAGGCCCGGCCAAAGCCGGGCCCTGGAGGAAGATGTTGGAGCGGCAGCTATTCCGCCGCCTCCTGCAGGCGCGGCGCGGCGCCGCGGATGGCCGCGTCGACATGTGTTTCGAATTTCTCGAAGTTGGCGGCGAACATGTTGACCAGCTTGGAGGCCTGCCTGTCATAGGCCGCCTTGTCGGCCCAGGTCGAGCGCGGATCGAGAATGGCGCCGTCGACGCCCGGCACCGCCACCGGCACCTCGAAGCCGAAATTGGCATCGGTGCGGAATTCGGCGGCATTGAGCGAGCCGTCGAGCGCCGCGCCGAGCAGGGCGCGCGTCACCTTGATCGGCATGCGACGGCCGGTGCCATAGGCGCCGCCGGTCCAGCCGGTGTTGACCAGCCAGCAATCAACGCCATGGCCGGCGATCAGCTCGCGCAGCAGATTGCCGTATTCTGACGGATGGCGCGGCATGAAGGGCGCGCCGAAGCAGGTCGAGAAGGTCGCCTCGGGCTCAGTTATGCCCTTTTCGGTTCCGGCGACCTTGGCGGTATAGCCGGAGAGGAAGTGATACATCGCCTGCGCCGGCGTCAGCCGGGCGATCGGCGGCATGACGCCGAAGGCGTCGGCCGTCAGCATGATGATGTTCTTCGGATGGCCGGCGCGGCCGGTCCTCGAGGCATTGGGAATGTAGTCCAGCGGATAGGCGCAGCGCGTGTTCTCGGTGAGGCTGCCGTCGTCGAAGTCCGGCACGCGGGCGGCGTCGAGAATCACATTCTCCAGCACCGTCCCGAAGCGCTGCGTGGTGGCGAATATCTCGGGCTCCGCCTCGGCCGACAGCCTGATCGTCTTGGCGTAGCAGCCGCCTTCGAAGTTGAAGATGCCGTGCGGCCCCCAGCCGTGCTCGTCGTCGCCGATCAGCGTGCGCGATGGATCGGCCGACAGTGTCGTCTTGCCTGTGCCGGAAAGGCCGAAGAAGACGGCCGCGTCGCCGGCGGGTCCTTCGTTGGCCGAGCAATGCATCGGCATGACGCCTTTTTGCGGCAGCAGGTAGTTCAGCACGGTGAATACCGATTTCTTCATCTCGCCTGCATAGGACGTGCCGCCGATCAGCACGATCTTGCGGGTGAGGTCGACCGCGATAACCGTCGCCGCGCGGGTGCCGTGGCGGGCCGGGTCGGCGCGGAAGGACGGCAGGTCGATGATCGTCATCTGCGGCACGAAGCGGTCGAGCTCGGCGGCTTGCGGGCGGATCAGGAGATTGCGGATGAAGAGCGAGTGCCAGGCGAATTCCGTCACGACGCGAACCGGCAGCTGGAACTCGGCGTCGGCGCCGCCGACGAGATCCTGCACATAGAGATCCTTGGCCGCAGCATGGGCGCGGAAATCGGCGAGGAGCGTCTCGAACTGCGCCGGCGAGATCGCCTTGTTGTTTTCCCACCAGACATGCGGGGCGGTGCTGTCGTCACGCACGACGAACTTGTCCTTCGGCGAGCGTCCGGTGTGCTGGCCGGTCTCGGCAACCAGCGCGCCCTGCGCCGTCAATTTCGCCTCGCCGCGGCGGATCGCTTCCTCATAGAGCTCGGCAGCGCCGAAATTATATCGCACCGTGCCCGTGGTCCTCAGGCCGATCGCGTCAATGGCGCAGTCGGGGTTGCGTTTGCCGGCTTCCGACATCAAATTTCCTCTCCGGATTTTGGCCGCGATGACCGGTCATTGCCGGAACGCGCAAGGGACTAGTTAGGGTCAGAACCAGAAAAGGCGAATGATATCAAATCATTAATCGATTTAAAAATTTTGAAAGTTGTTTAAATCGTTTATATGTGCAAAAAATCACAGTGGTTGCCCAAAGGATTGGCAGGCTTCGTTCGTCCAATCCGGTTATGGGTGCGATCGTGTGTAGCGGCAGGCCGCCCGTGACTTCGGACAAGGCCCGTGCCACATTTTGTACCCAATTTGTCCTGCAAAAGCCCTTTCTCGACGACAGAAGGGACAGCTCATGAGGGAGCCGCTTGAAATGGCAACAATCGCGCTTGTCGACGACGACCGAAATATTTTGACTTCGGTGTCGATCGCGCTCGAATCCGAGGGCTACCGCGTCGAGACCTACACCGACGGCGCGTCGGCACTCGAAGGCCTGGCGGCGCGGCCGCCCAACCTCGCCATCCTCGACATCAAGATGCCGCGCATGGACGGCATGGAGCTGTTGCGCCGGATGCGGCAAAAATCCGACTTGCCGGTGATCTTCCTGACCTCGAAGGACGACGAGATCGACGAATTGTTCGGCCTCAAGATGGGGGCCGACGACTTCATCCGCAAACCGTTCTCGCAGCGCTTGCTCGTCGAGCGGGTGCGCGCGGTGCTGCGCCGCACCAGCGCCCGCGAGGCGGCCGCCAAGGCGCCCAGCCAGCAGGCGCGCTCGCTCGAGCGCGGCCAACTGGTGATGGACCAGGAGCGGCACACCTGCACCTGGAAGGGCGAGCCGGTGACGCTGACGGTAACCGAGTTCCTGATCCTGCATTCGCTTGCGCAGCGCCCCGGCGTCGTAAAAAGCCGTGATGCGCTGATGGACTCGGCCTATGATGAGCAGGTCTATGTCGACGACCGCACCATCGACAGCCACATCAAGCGGCTGCGCAAGAAGTTCAAGGCCGTCGATGACGACTTCGAGATGATCGAAACCCTCTACGGAGTCGGGTACCGGTTTCGGGAAGCTTGATATAGTGAATAGTCAATGGTGAATGGTGGATGGTGCGAGCGGCCCACTGGGCTCTATCTAAGCGCCCCATTTTTCCATTCACCATGCACCATTCACCGGACAGGGACTGCTAGTTGATGGCAGTGGAGGCAGAGCGAGGCAGGCGGGCGGGCGCGGCGAAGCGCCCGTCGCGTATCGTGCCTGCATTCCTGTCGAAGATCACGGTGCCGATGCGCCGCTTCCTCGGCCACCACATCTTCTCCAGCCTGACGCGGCGCATCCTGTTTCTCAACCTAGCCGGCCTCGCCGTGCTGGTCACGGGCATCCTCTATCTCAACACCTTCCGCGACGGACTGATCGACGCCCGCGTCGAAAGCCTGATGACGCAAGGCGAGATCATCGCTGGCGCCATCGCGGCCTCGGCGACGGTCGAGACCGACTCGATCAGCATCGATCCGGAAAAGCTGCTCGAGCTGCAGGCCGGCGAAAGCCTGGGGCCAGGCTCCGACCAGCTCGACAATCTCGACTTCCCGATCAATCCCGAGCGCGTGGCGCCGGTGCTGCGGCGGCTGATCTCGCCGACCCGCACGCGCGCCCGCATCTACGACCGCGACGCGAACCTGCTGCTCGATTCGCGGCATCTCTATTCGCGCGGCCAGATCCTGCGCTACGACCTCCCGCCTGTCGACGACGAGCAGCCCGGCCTTTTGGAGCGCGTCGAGAAATTCGTCTTCGACTTCTTCCGCAACAAGGACCTGCCCGTCTATCACGAACAGCCCGGCGGCAATGGCGCGGCCTTCCCCGAAGTGGTCAAGGCGCTGACCGGCAGTCCCTCGACCATCGTGCGGGTAAGCGAGCAGGGCGAACAGATCGTCTCGGTAGCGGTGCCGATCCAGCGCTTCCGCGCCGTGCTCGGGGTCTTGATGCTGTCCACCGAAGGCGGCGACATCGACAAGATCGTCGCGGCCGAACGCAAGGCGATCCTGCGCGTGTTCGGCATCGCGGCGCTCGTCACGGCCATCCTCTCGCTGCTGTTGGCCTCCACGATCGCCAATCCGCTGCGGCGGCTGTCGGCTGCTGCCGTACGGGTGCGGCGCGGCGTCAAGAACCGCGAGGAGATCCCTGACTTCTCCGACCGTCAAGACGAGATCGGCAATCTGTCGATCGCGGTGCGCGACATGACAAACGCGCTCTATGCGCGCATCGAGGCGATCGAAAGCTTCGCTGCCGATGTCTCGCACGAGCTCAAGAATCCGCTGACCTCGCTGCGCAGCGCGGTCGAAACGCTGCCTCTGGCCAAGAACGACACCTCACGCGAGCGTTTGATGGAAATCATCCAGCACGACGTGAAGCGGCTCGACCGGCTGATCACCGACATTTCCGATGCCTCGCGGCTCGATGCCGAATTGGCGCGCGAGGATGCCTCGACGGTCGACCTGAAGAAGTTCATCACCGATCTTGTCGCGGTCTCGCGCGAGACGACGCGCAACAAGAAGTCGGTCGAGATCGAGCTCAAGGTCGCCAAGCTGCCGCAGGGCGTCAAAGGCTATGTCGTCGTCGGCCATGATCTGAGGATCGGCCAGGTCATCACCAACCTGATCGAGAACGCGCGTTCCTTCGTTCCCGAGGAACACGGCCATATCACCATCTCGCTGGCGCGCGCCGGCAAGTTCAACATCGTCACCGTCGACGACAACGGTCCGGGCATCAGAGCCGAAAAGATCGATCGCATCTTCGAGCGCTTCTATACCGACCGGCCCGCCGGCGAGGCCTTCGGCCAGAACTCCGGCCTGGGCCTGTCGATCAGCCGCCAGATCGTCGAAGCGCATGGCGGCACGCTGACGGCGGAAAACATCCCCGGCACCAAGCCGGGCGAGATCAAGGGCGCGCGCTTCGTGGTGACCCTGCCGGCCGAAGGCTGATCTCCGTTCCCAGACAGAAACGATCATGTCCGATCCTGCCGTGAAGTCCGAAAATATCCACGCAACGGCGATCCTGATCGGCGATCGCGGCGTCCTCATCACCGGGCCGTCCGGCGCCGGCAAGACGACGCTGGCGCTGACGCTCATCGATCATTGCCGGGTGCGCGGGCTGTTTTCGCGACTGATCGGCGACGACAGGCTGCTTGCCGCCCCGCGTCACGGGCGGCTGGTCTGCCGGGCGCCGGCCACCATCGCCGGTCTCGCCGAAGTGCCCGGCTTCATTCCGAGCCCGCTGCCGTTCGAGCCGGGCGGCGTGATCGACCTGCACGTCCGGCTGGTGCCGAAAGAGGAAATGGCCCGCTTCCAGGAACAAATCAGCGAGCCGGTCGCGGGCTGCCTGGTGCCGCGCATCGATCTTGCGGAGCGCAATGTTGTCACAGGCGTGCCGGCCGTGATGGCGCGGCTGTCGATAGCGCCTTTTTCATGATCCAGGTCCGGATTTTTTGCTGCAATGCGTCAAAATGGACCGGGCCGTCGCAATTTTGGGCTTGTCAACCGGCCGTGCGTCGACAAGATAGCGCTCCCGCCGCCTGGAATGGTTGGCGAACATAAAATACGCCAGTAAAGCGGCGATGACGGGAGCCACCAAAGAATGATCGGACTCGTGCTCGTGACGCACGGTCAACTCGCCGCCGAGTTCCGGCATGCCGTCGAACACGTGGTGGGGCCACAGGACAATTTCGAAACGGTCGCGATCGGCGCCGACGACGACATGGAGAAACGCCGGGCCGACATCGTCGACGCGGTGGCACGCGTCGACACCGGGGCCGGCGTCATCGTGCTCACCGACATGTTCGGCGGCACGCCTTCCAACCTCGCCATCTCGGTGATGGAATCGGGCCGCACCGAGGTCATCGCCGGCATGAACCTGCCGATGCTGATCAAGCTCTCCTCGGTCCGCAAAGGCGACAACATGGCCGCCGCGCTCGACGAGGCGCAGGCCGCAGGGCGCAAGTACATCAACGTCGCCAGCCAGCTTCTGAGCAGCAAATGAACGCCCATGCGCCGGAAAAAGACGAGGTTGTGCGTGAGTTCCCGATCGTCAACCAGCGCGGCCTGCATGCCCGCGCCTCGGCCAAGTTCGTCCAGGTCGCCAGCGGCTTCGACGCAACCATCCATGTCGAGAAGGACGGCGTGAAGGTCGGCGGCACCTCGATCATGGGCCTGATGATGCTGGCGGCAAGCCCCGGCTACTCGATCCGCGTCACCGCCACCGGTCCGCAAGCCGGTCCGGCCATGGACGCGCTGGAGCAATTGGTCGCCTCGCGCTTCGGCGAGGAAATCTGAAGGCCGCCGATCGCTGCTCGCATTGTCTCGAAAGACATGCACGAATAAAGATTTCTTTATATCCCATTGTCGTTTGGCAGCCGATCTGCTAGTCAGGCCGGCAATCCGCGCCCTCCATGCGCCGTCCCGGCGCCGGCGCGCTTTTGAAGACAATCACACCGGAGCACTGCCATGACGGGTAGCAAGGACTATGTGGTCGCCGACATTTCGCTTGCCGGCTGGGGCCGCAAGGAGATCGAGATCGCCGAAACCGAGATGCCGGGCCTGATGGCCTGCCGCGAGGAATTCGGCGACAAGAAGCCGCTCAAGGGCGCGCGCATCACCGGCTCGCTGCATATGACGATCCAGACCGCGGTGCTGATCGAGACGCTGAGAGCGCTGGGCGCCGATATACGCTGGGCCTCCTGCAACATCTTCTCCACCCAGGATCACGCCGCCGCGGCGATCGCCGAGGCCGGCATTCCGGTCTTCGCCATCAAGGGCGAGTCGCTGGAGGACTACTGGGATTACACCGACCGGATCTTCCAGTGGGCCGACGGCGGCACGTCCAACATGATCCTCGACGACGGCGGCGACGCCACCATGTACATCCTGCTCGGCGCGCGCGCCGAGGCGGGTGAGGACGTGCTGTCCAGTCCCGGCAGCGAAGAGGAAGAGATCCTGTTCGCCCAGATCAAGAAGCGCATGAAGGCTTCGCCGGGCTTCTTCGCCAAGCAGAAGGAAGCGATCCGCGGCGTCACCGAGGAGACGACCACCGGCGTCAACCGCCTCTACCAGCTGCAGAAGAAAGGCCTGCTGCCCTTCCCGGCGATCAACGTCAACGACTCCGTCACCAAGTCGAAGTTCGACAATAAATACGGCTGCAAGGAATCGCTGGTCGACGGCATCCGCCGCGGCACGGACACGATGATGGCCGGCAAGGTCGCGGTCGTCTGCGGCTATGGCGACGTCGGCAAGGGCTCGTCGGCCTCGCTGCGCGGCGCCGGCGCTCGCGTCAAGGTGACCGAGGTAGACCCGATCTGCGCGCTGCAGGCGGCGATGGACGGCTACGAAGTGGTCACGCTGGAAGACGCAGCCCCCACCGCCGACATCGTCATCACCACCACCGGCAACAAGGACGTCGTCACGCTCGACCATATGCGGGCGATGAAGGACATGGTGATCGTCGGCAACATCGGCCACTTCGACAACGAGATCCAGGTGGCGTCTCTGCGCAACCTGAAATGGACCAACGTCAAGCCGCAGGTGGACATGATCACCTTCCCGGACGGCAAGCGGATGATCCTTCTGTCCGAAGGCCGCCTGCTCAACCTGGGCAACGCCACGGGCCATCCGAGCTTCGTCATGTCGGCTTCGTTCACCAACCAGGTGCTGGCTCAGATCGAGCTCTTCACCAAGCACGGCCAGTACCAGAACCAGGTCTATGTGCTGCCCAAGCACCTCGATGAGAAGGTGGCGCGGCTGCATCTCGACAAGCTTGGCGCGCGCCTCACCGAGCTCTCTTCCGAGCAGGCGGCCTATATCGGCGTGACGCCGCAGGGCCCGTTCAAGCCTGAGCACTACCGCTATTAACCAAAACGAAAATATCTACAACATATTGAAGCCGGGTGTTGACTTTCTGCCCGGCTTCATTTTTTGCACCTGTGATTCTTCACGCCGATTCCGGCAGGCGTTATTGTTGTGATTCGCGGTCCGGGGACAGTTGGGCCGGGGACGCATTCAGGGCGGTCTTGCATTCAAGCGGCGAAGAGGACCAAGACATGCCGGGGGATAACCCGCCACGCGCGGGAAAGGCCGTTTCCGGCGGCCACGAGGATTCGATCACGAGCGGCTCCGCCGCGGCGGGCGGAGCTCTCTCATGGCGTGCCGGCGCCCGTCTCGGCACGCTCCTTGCCACCGCCATGTCTGCCGCCCCATTGCTTAGCATTGCGGCGCATGCCGATACCGGCGTGGCCGCGGCGGTCAGCACGGTCGAGGTGATGCAACTTGCGATGTTTGCCGGCGTCATGGGGGCAGCCCTTGTCTCGGCCATCTTCCTGATCCGCGAGCGGGCACGGACGGCGTCGCAAAATGTCCAGCTCAGGGCGCGAATCGCCGACGTCAACGCGGCCCTGCAGCGCTCCGAGGCGCTGCTCAATTTGCGCGACCAGCGCGTCGTCGTGTGGAGTTCCGAGATCAAGAAACCGGAGCTGATCGGCAGCCTGCCGCTCGAAAGCGGCGCACCGGACGAGCGGTCCGCCTTCCTCGCTTTCGGCCGCTGGCTGATGCCGCGCTCCGCCGCGGCGCTCGAGAACGCCATAGCGGCGCTGCGCGACCAAGCGAAAACTTTCGATCTCGTAATCGAAACGCAAGCGGGCATGCCGCTGGAGGTGCATGGCCGCAAGAGCGCCGCGCATGTCTTGGTCCGCTTCATATCGCTGTCGGAAACGCTGCGCAGCCAGGCCCGGCTGAAGGTCGAGAATCAGCGGCTCAGCGCCGACTACGATACCATGCTCGGCTTGCTCGACGCGCTGAAGATGCCGACATGGCTGCGGGCGGCCGACGGGCGGCTGAAATGGGTCAACCGCGCCTATGCCGAGGCGGTCGAAGCGGAAAGCGCGGAGGCCGCCGTGCGCGAAGCCAAGGAGTTCCTCGGCGGACAGGCGCGCGAGCAGATTGCCGAACAGCACAAGTCGCGCCCCGTCTTCGAGCAGACATTGTCGACGGTCATCGAGGGTGATCGCCACATGTTTTCGGTCACCGACTTTGCGAGCGCCGACGGCTCGGCGGGGCTCGCCTGCGACATCAGCGCGATCGAGACGATCCGCGCCGAATATGAGCGCACCGTGCGCAGCCATGCCGACACGCTCGACCAGCTCAACACGGCGGTGGCGATCTTCGATACCGACGAAAACCTGCGCTTTTTCAACCAGGCATTCCAGAAACTGTGGGGCCTGGACGGCGGCTTTCTGCACAGCGCCCCCTCCAACGCGCTGCTGCTCGACCGGCTGCGCAGCGAAGGCAAGATCGCCGAACAGCCGGAATGGCGGCGCTGGAAGGAGAACCTGCTCGGCGCCTATCGCGCCGTCGAATCGCAGGAGCATTGGTGGCACCTGCCGGACGGCAAGACGATCCGCGTGGTGGCCAACCCGCAGCCCAAGGGCGGCGTCACCTGGGTGTTCGAGAATCTGACCGAGAAGATGGACCTCGAAAGCCGCTACCAGACCGCTGTGCGTGTGCAAGGCGAGACGCTGGACAATCTGGCGGAGGGCGTGGCGGTGTTCGGCCCGGACGGACGGCTGCGCCTGTCCAACCCCGCCTTTATCGCGCTGTGGGGGCTGGCGCCGGACGCGATCAAGGCTAACGTGCATGTCTCGGCGATCCGCGATCTTTGCGACCAACGCGCGGCAGACAGTCCGTGGGGCGGCTTCGTCGCCGCCATCACCGGCTTCGACGACGAACGCCGCGACCGCCACGGCCAGGCGGAACTCGTCAACGGCACGGTGCTGAGCTATGCCGTGATCCACCTGCCCAACGGGCAAGTGATGATGACCTTTGTCGACGTCACCGACACCGTCAATGTCGAGCGGGCGCTGAAGGACAGGAACGAGGCGCTGGAGAAGTCAGACCAGTTGAAGAACGAGTTCGTGCAGCACGTCTCCTACGAACTGCGCTCGCCGCTGACCAACATCATCGGCTTCACCGAACTGCTGTCGCTGCCGACGACGGGACCGCTGACGCCGAAGCAGCGCGAATATGTCGAGCATGTCGGCTCGTCGTCCTCGGTCCTGCTCACCATCGTCAACGACATACTGGATCTCGCGACGGTCGATGCCGGCATCATGCAGCTCGACATTTCCGAGATGAGCATCGACAGGACGATCGCTGCGGCCGCCGAGCTGGTCGCGGACCGGCTGGAGGAGCATCAGATCAAGCTCAAGGTCGACGCTGCATCGGCGCCGAAGAGCTTCCACGGCGACGAGATCCGGGTCCGCCAGATCCTCTACAATCTCTTGAGCAATGCCGCAAATTATGCGCCAGCGGCGAGCACGATCACGCTCGCTTGCCGTCAAATGGCAGACGGCGTCGAATTCTCGGTGCATGACGACGGGCCGGGCATGCCGCCGGACGTGCTGGAATCGGTCTTCCGACGCTTCGAGCCGCGCGCCAATGGCGGCCGCCGACGCGGCGCCGGGTTGGGACTGTCGATCGTCAAGAGCTTCGTTGAATTGCACGGCGGAACGGTGCGTATAGAGACCGGAGCGGACAAGGGCACGACCGTGATCTGCACCTTCCCGGAGACGCCCTCCGGCGGCATCCGCGAAGCGGCCGAGTAACGCGCTTTGGCAGAAACGGTGTTGGAACGATTTCTCGCCGACGAGGCGGCGACCGCAAGGCTTGGCGAAGACCTTGCCATGGCGCTGCGGGCTGGCGACGCAATTGCGCTGAAAGGCGATCTCGGCGCCGGCAAGTCGACGCTCGCCCGCGCGCTCATCCGGGCGCTTGCCGACGACGCCGGCCTCGAAGTGCCGAGCCCGACCTTCACGCTGGTGCAGAGCTACGAGACGCGGATACCCGTGCACCATTTCGACCTCTACCGCCTGTCCTCGCCGGACGAGCTCGACGAGCTCGGCCTCGACGACGCGCTGGCGCAGGGCGCGGCACTGATCGAATGGCCGGACCGAGCCGGCGACCAGCTGCCGGCAAATGCGCTCCAGGTCGAGCTTATCGAGCAGGGCGCGGGCCGGTCGGCAAGGATCTCCGGACAGGGAGCCGCCTTCGAGCGCGCGGCGCGCTCGCTGGCCATGCGTGATTTCCTGGCCTCGGCCGGCTGGGGCGAAGCGAGCCGCCGTCATTTCGTCGGCGACGCGTCCGCCCGTTCCTACGAGATCGCCTCGCTTCCCGGCGGGGCGCCGCGGGTGCTGATGAACTCGCCGCGCCTGGTGCTCGGACCGCCGGTGCGCGACGGCAAGCCTTACGCCGTGATCGCTCACACCGCACAGTCGGTCGCCGCCTTCGTCGCCATCGACCGGGCGCTTCTCGCCGCCGGCGTCAGCGTGCCGCTTATCCATGCGCAGGACCTCGATCAGGGCTTTCTGCTGCTCGAACATCTCGGCTCGGAAGGATTTTTGGGCGGCGACGGCCAGCCGATCGTCGAGCGCTATGAGGCAGCGGCGGAGCTGCTCGCCATGATGCATGGCAAGGCCTGGCCGGACCGCATGGAGGCCGCGCCGGGCGTATACCACGGCGTTCCGCCCTTTGACCGCGAGGCGATGCTGATCGAGGCCGACCTTCTGGTCGATTGGTATGTGCCGATGGTCACCGGCGAGCCGGCAAGCGATGCATTGCGGGCCGGCTATCATAACGCATGGAATGCGGTGCTCGACCGGCTCGAGGGCCAGGAATACACGCTGATGCTGCGCGACTTCCATTCGCCCAACATCATCTGGCGGGCAGAGCGTTCCGGCCTCGATCGGCTCGGCATCGTCGACGTGCAGGACGCACTGATCGGCCCGGCGGCTTACGACGTCGCCTCTTTGGCCATGGATGCGCGTGTCACCGTCTCGACCGAGATCGAGCGGCGGACGGTCGAAGCCTATGTCGCGGCGCGGCGTTCGGCCGGCGCCTTCGACGAAGCCGGCTTCGCCGAGGCCTATGCGATCATGGCGGCGCAGCGCAATTCGAAGATCCTGGGCATCTTCGTGCGGCTCGAAAAGCGCGACGGCAAGCCCTACTATCTGAAGCACCTGCCGCGCATTCGCGACTATCTGAGGCGGGCGCTGGCGCACCCGGCGCTTGCCGGCCTGAAGGAATTTTACATGGCCCACGGCCTGCTCGAGGAGCGCTCGCCATGAAGCCGAAGACCGCGATGGTGCTTGCGGCCGGTCTCGGCAAGCGCATGCGGCCGATCACCGACACGATGCCGAAGCCGCTGGTGAAGATCGCCGGCAAGGCCTTGCTCGACTGGGGGTTGGACAGCCTGGAAGCCGCCGGCGTCGCCAGCGCCGTCGTCAACGTTCACTACCTGCCGGAGCAGATCATCGCCCATGTCGCCGGCCGCCGGGCGCCGAAGATCGACATTTCCGACGAGCGAGCGGGCCTGCTGGACTCGGCCGGCGGCATCGTCAAGGCGCTGCCGTTCCTGGGGGGCGAGCCTTTCTACATCATCAATGCCGATACGTTCTGGATCGACAGCGGCGAGCCCAGCCTCGAGCGCCTCGCCCTTGCATGGGACGCCGCTAGAATGGATATTCTGCTGATGCTCACCGATCTCGACTCAGCGATCGGACACTGCGTCGGCACCGACTTCCTCGTGGCGCCGGACGGCGCGCTGCACCGGTCCAAAGGCGACCCTGCCGGCTTGATTTATGCCGGTGCCGCGATCATCCATCCGCGCATCTTCAAGGATGCGCCCGAAGGCCCGCATTCGATCAACGCCTATTTCGACAAGGCAATCGCCGCCGGCCGCCTGTTCGGCATGAAGATGAGAGGCCGCTGGATCACCGTCGGGACGCCGGATGCCATTCCGGCGGCCGAAGCGGCGGTCACCGGCGCGCCCGCGACCGCATCGGCCCAAAAATCGGGTCCGATTTTTGGAAAGCACGATGCGTAGACTCAAAGAGTTAGATCGTCGTTTGTGCGCCCAAACGGGCGCACAAAGATCTAATGCGGTATGAGCGGCTCGCGCCGCGTCTTTTCCATCCCGTCCGGAGCGCCGTTCCTGCCGACGCTGGCGGAGGCGTTGCTCGAAGGCCGCCTGATCCCAACCTTCCGCTTCGACGGCGAGCCGCTGGCGCTGGCTGACGCGACTATCTATGTGCCGACGCGGCGCGCGGCGCGCGCCCTGCGCGGCGCCTTCGTCGACATGCTCGGCAGACGCTCGGCCATCTTGCCGACGGTGCGGCCGCTCGGCGAGTTCGACGAGGACGAGGCCGCCTTTGACGCCGAGGCGGCACCGGCAATAGACCTCGCACCGCCGATCGCCGCGCAGGAAAGGCTGCTGTTGCTGGCGCCGCTGGTGCGCGCCTGGAAGGAAAGCCTGCCGGCGCACGTCAGGGCGCGCTTCAACGAGGAGTTCGTTGTGCCGACCTCGGCCGCCGACGCCATTTGGCTTTCGCGCGACCTTGCCCGGCTGATGGACGAGATCGAGACCGAGGGAACGGATTGGGCGAAGCTCGCCACGCTGGTCACCGGCAACCTTGCGGGCTGGTGGCAGGTGACGCTCGATTTCCTCGGCATCGTCACCGACAACTGGCCGGAGTTGCTCAAAGAGCGTGACCGCTCTAATCCGGCCGCGCACCGCAGCGCGCTGATCCGGCTGGAAGCGGCGCGGCTGAAGCGCAGTCCGCCGACCGGACCGGTGATCGCCGCCGGTTCGACCGGCTCCATTCCAGCCACGGCCGAGTTGCTTGCCGTGATCGCCGGCTTGCCGAACGGCGCCGTCGTGCTGCCCGGGCTCGACCGTGAGCTCGACGACGCGTCCTTCGCGGCGATAACCGCGCCCGGCGCGCGGCCGGCAACACTTGGTCACCCACAATACGGCCTCGCCAAGCTGATCGGCAGCATTGGCATTGAGCGCCGCGATGTCGAGGAGATCGGCGCTGCATCACGACCGCTCGCATTACGCGCCGCCCTTGTCGGCGAGGCGCTGCGGCCGGCCGAGACCACCGAGCTTTGGACGGAGTCGCGGCCGCGTTTCTCGGTCAATGATGTCGAGCAGGCGCTGGCCGGCGTGACGCTGGTCGAGGCTGCAAATGAGCGCGACGAGGCGGCAGCGATTGCCATTGCGCTTAAGCGCGCAGTGGAAATGCCGGGCAAGCGCGCGGCACTCGTCACCGGCGACCGCGCCCTGGCGCGACGCGTCTCGGCCGAGCTGCTACGCTTCGGCGTCGTCGCTGACGATTCCGGCGGCACGCCGCTAGCCAACACGCCGGCCGCCAGCCTGCTCAGGCTGGCGCTAGGCGCAGCATTCCGGCCAGGCGATCCGGTGGGTCTATTGTCGCTACTCAAGCATCCGCTGCTTGGCCTCGGTCTCGAACGCCAGAGCGTGCGCAAGGCTGCCGAGCTGATCGAGCTGGTGGCGCTGCGCGGCGGCACCGGCCGGCCGGACGTCGCTTCCCTCGACGCGCTTTTCGAGACGCGGCTCGCGGGCCTTGGCGGCGACAGCCGTCAGCCCTTCTGGTTCCAGCGCCTCACGGTACGCGGTATCGAAGAGGCGCGGGCAGTGCTCAATCGCCTCACCGATGCGCTATCCCCGCTCACTGCGATGCGCGGCGAGAAGGATGCCGATATCGCGACATTGACGCGGGCGAGCGTCGTGGCGCTGGAAGGTCTCGGCCGCGCGGCCGATGACAGCCTGACCAGCCTCTATGCCGGCGACGCCGGCGAGAAGCTCGCCGCGCTTCTGCGCGGGCTGGTTGCCGTGTCATCGCCGTTTATGATCGGTGCGGGCGAATGGCCCGACGTGATGGAGGCGCTGATCGCGCCGGAAACGGTCAAGCCGGCGCAAGGCACCGACCGCAACATCGCCATCTGGGGAGCGCTGGAAGCTCGCCTGCAAAGCGTCGACACGCTGGTCATCGGCGGCCTCAATGAAGGGGTCTGGCCGCGCAAGCCCGAGAGCGACCGGTTCATGTCGCGGCTGATGAAGACCGGCATCGATCTCGAGCCGCCGGAGCGGCGCATCGGCCTTGCCGCGCATGATTTCCAGATTGCGATGGGTACTGAAACGGTGGTGCTGACGCGCTCGGCCCGATCCGGCGACGCGCCGGCGGTGCCGTCGCGCTGGTTGCAGCGCATCGTCACCTTCATCGGCAAGGACCAGGCGACGGCAGTTCGCCGGCGCGGCGACGCGCTGCTTGTCTGGGCGCGCGCGCTCGATGCCGGCGACAGGAAGGATTTCGCGTCCCGCCCACAGCCGAAGCCGCCGCTGCACCTGCGGCCACAGCATTTCTCGGTCACCGAGATCGAGACACTGCGCCGCGACCCCTATGCGATCTATGCCAGGCGGATTCTCGGCCTGATGCCGCTCGACCCGGTGATCCGCGACCCCGGCGCTGCCGAACGCGGCACGCTGTTCCACGAAATCCTGCATTTGTTCTCGCGAAGGATGGAGGATCCGAGGGCGCCGGGCGCGCTGGCAGCCCTCATCGAGGCCGGTCGCGCGTGCTTTGCCGACGCGGCACTTCCGCCCGATATCGAGGCGGTGTGGTGGCCGCGCTTCGAAAAGCTCGCGGAAAACATCATCGAATGGGAGCATACCCGCGCCGACGCCGTCGCCCGGCGCTATGCCGAGGAACGCGCCGAAAAGACCGTTATCGGCCGCACCGGCATCACGCTTTCGGGCTATGCCGACCGGGTCGACCTTCTCGCCGGCGGCATGGCCGACATCCTCGACTACAAGACCGGTTCCTCGCCTTCGAAGGCGCAGGCGCATACGCTTCTGTCGCCGCAGCTGGCACTCGAGGGCGCACTGCTTCGGCGGGGCGCCTTCAAGGAGCTCGGCATCTGCGAGCCCTCGCAGCTTGCCTTCGTGCGGCTGAAGCCGAACGGCGAGGTGTTCGAGGAATCGATCCTCGAATACAACCGCAAGCCGAAGACCGCCAACGAGCTTGCCGAGGAAGCGTGGGCGCGGCTGGAAAGGCTGCTGTTCCACTATGCTGACCCGACCACCGGCTATCTGTCACGCGCGCTGCCGTTCCGCGAAGGCGAGGCCGATGGCGACTACGACCATCTGGCGCGCGTGCTGGAATGGTCGGCCGGCGGCGCAAGCGAGGACGAGGCGGAAGGATGAGATATCCGATCCCCTCCGACACCGCCGCCAGCCAGGCGCGCGCTTCCGATCCGCAAAATTCCGCCTGGGTCTCGGCCAATGCCGGCTCGGGCAAGACCCATGTGCTGGCGCAACGCGTCATCCGGCTTCTGCTCAACGGCACCGATCCGTCGAAGATCCTGTGCCTGACCTACACGCGCGCCGCCGCCGCCAACATGTCGAACCGCGTGTTCTCGACGCTGTCGGAATGGACGGCGCTTCCCGACGCCGAGCTCGCGACACGCATAGCCGCGCTCGACGGGCGGTCGGCCGACCGCGATACGATGCGGCGCGCGCGCCGATTGTTTGCCGAGGCGCTGGAAACGCCGGGCGGCCTGAAAATTCAGACCATCCACGCCTTCTGCGAATCGGTGCTGCATCAGTTCCCGCTGGAAGCCAACATCCCGGCGCATTTCGAGATGCTCGACCCGCAGATGGAGGCCTCGCTTTTCGCGGATGCGCGACGCGACATGATCTCGGGTGCCGGCGCCGGTGTCGAAGGCCTGGCGGAAGCCTTTGCCACGGTGCTGGAG
>NZ_RZSN01000045.1:0-35440 GCF_003997315.1 Mesorhizobium sp. M1A.F.Ca.IN.020.04.1.1 | reverse complement strand
CCGGCAGACTGTTCACCCACCAGTTCTGCACGAAGTCGGTGTCCATCTGCGACAGGCCGGTCATCATGCGATAGGTCTTCAGCGCACCGAGCATGAAATCCGGATCGCGGATCTGCCGCCACATCGTGGCTTCGAGCAGCGCCACCATGTGCGGCTCGAGCACGTTGCGCAGCGCGTGGTCGTAAGTGTCGGTCTGGGCGCGCACGAGCTCGGCCGAAGCGGTCGGGCCGAGTAAATTGTGGACAGCCTCCGGCGGTGCGGTGCGTGCCGTCGCCACCGCGTCCATCGCGGCCAGCGCCCCATCCATCGTCGGCTGCTCCACCGAAGCCGGCGTGGCGGAGACGTCGGTCAGCGGCGCCTGCAGCGCCTCGAACTGGCCGGCCTGCTCGGTGATCGCATTGCGGTTGTCGAGATAGGACCAGGTGAACAGTCCACCCGCCAGCAGGGCGGCAAGCGCGCAAGCCGCGGCCGCGCCGCGCCAAATCCAGGCGCGGCGGCGCTGCGCCAACGGATCGAGCGTGCCGAGACCCGCTTCCTTGAAGATGACCTCGGTCAGGAGATTGCGCAGGAAGAAGCTGCGCTTCTCGACGCGCGGCGCCAGCATCGCGCGACGCGGCGGCAGCCCGAAGGAGGAGGACAGCGCCGCCGTCAGCCGGTCGATCGGCGCGCCTTCCTGTGTCGCCGAGGTCAGATAGAGGCCGCGCAGCCAGGCGGCTTCCTCGTAGCGGCTTTCGCCGAACATCGCCTCGATCAGCACCTGGATCGGCTCGGAGAGGCTCGCGAGCTGGGCCGGGAAACGGAAGATTTCCGCGCGCGATCCGAGCTTGTCCTCGTCCTCCAGGCGCGGCACCAGCCGCCGCTCCAGCTCCGTGGCAAGCGCGGCAAGCTCTCTTTCGACGGTCTTGGCGTCGATGCGGGCATCGAGCGGAAAGGTCGTCCCCCATACCTGCTCGCGGGCGGCGGTCGAGAGACCGCCGAAGAAGGCCTCGAAGCCCTTGATCAGGTCGGCCTTGGTCAGCATCAGATAGACGGGAAGGCGGATTTCGAGGCGGTCGTTCAGCTCCGCCAGCCGGCGGCGGATCTTGCGGCCATGCGCCTTGATGGCTTCGTCGCCTTCCGAAAGCACATCGATCGACAGCGCGACGATGACGCCGTTGAGCGCGCGGCGGCCGCGATGCTTCTTGAGAAGATCGAGGAAACCCAGCCATTCCGTCGCGTCGACATCCGGCTGGCTTTCCTGCTGGACGTAACGGCCGGCGGTGTCGATCAGCACCGCGTTCTCCGAGAAGAACCAGTCGCAATTGCGCGTGCCGCCGACGCCCTGCAGATCGTCGGTGAGATCGATCGGGAAGTTGAGGCCTGACTGTCGCAGCGCCGTGGTCTTGCCCGTGGCCGGCGGTCCGACGATGACATACCAAGGCATCTCGCGCAGGAATTTGCGGCCGCCGAGCTTGCGTCGCTTGAGCTCCGCCATCACCTCGCCGAATTTGGCGCCGACCGCGGCAACGCTTTCCTCGCCAGGAGTGAGCTGCTTTTCCGCCACGGGCGCGGCGATCTCGGCGACGAACATGCGGTTGGCGCGGATCGCGCGGCGCTGCGCGATGATCAGCCAGATCAGCCACAGGATGATAAGCCCGGCGATGATGGCGATGCGCACATTGTCGGAATCGAACGGCGCATACGGGCCGACCTGGACGATCGGGCCGAACACCCAGATCAGCAGGGAAAGCAGCGCGATGCCGATCAGCGTCCAAAGGAAGCGCGAGGTGAGAACCGCCCAGAGGAAGCGCAGGATGAACATCAGAGCCTCTTCTCGACCAGGACCTCGACGCGGCGGTTGAGCGCGCGGCCCTCGCGCGTCGAGTTGTCGGCCACCGGATCGGTCTCGGCGCGGCCTTCCGAATGAATGCGCTCCTGCGGCACGCCGGCCTGCACCAGAAGGTTGGCTATGGTCTCGGCGCGCGCTTCCGACAGCCGCTGGTTCGACGAAAGCGGGTTGGATTTCTGCAGGCGCACATTGTCGGTGTGGCCGACCACCGTGACGTTCCCGATCAGTTCCTGATTGGCGAGGATCACCTTGGCGATCGATTCGATCAGCGGCTCATAGCCCTGCGTGAGTGTCGGCCGCGCCGACTGGAACAGTTCGGGATTGGAAGACTGGATGACGAGCTTGGCCAGCGACACGCTCTCGGTCCCGCTCAGCGCCGGCTTGAGACCATCCGGCGCCTCGGCCTTGAATTCAGGCAGCAGCGCAAAATCGACCGGTTCCGGCTGCGGCGCCTCGGGTTCGGGCGCGTCGACCTTGGGCGCGGCGCGGGTGACGTCGCCCCGCGAGGGCGGCGGCAAAGCGCGGACCAGGGCGGAGAGCTCGACCGCCTGGCTGCTCAGCCCCATCGACAGGCCGACATAAGCAGCGGCGGCGATGACCACGGCCGCCAGCGCCATCACCCAGATCGGTACGATGAAGCGCTGCGGCTCGTCCGAGGCGATCACGCCCTTCCAGTTCGGCGACAGCGGCGCATCTTCGGCATCGGCATTGCGCAGGAAGCGCGCCGCCGCCACGCGAACGGCATTGAGCGAGCGGTCGCCGGCGCGGCCAGGCACGCGATATTTGCCGCGGAAGCCGAGCGCCAGGCAATAATATTGCAGCTCCAGCATTTCGCGGTCGCGGTTCGGATGCCGCTCCAGTTCGTCGAGCCGCGAGAAGAACTGCGTGCCGGCATCGACGTCGCCGCGCAGCATCACCACCAGCGGCTGGCGTGGCCAGGCGCTGGCGCCGCCCCACGGCGTGTTGAGCGCGAGATCGTCGAGCAAGGCCGCCACCGCCCAAGCGGCCTGATCGGCCCGCTCCAGCGACGAGCCCGCGGCCATCGCGGCATCGCGTGCGCGCACCAGCTCCTCGAGCAGGCGCGTGCGCAGCACTTCCGGGTTCTCCGGCGCCAGCGCGCTTTCCAGCTCCGGCGCGAATTCGAGCAGCGGCGCGAAGCTATTGATCAGCACATTGGGATGGGCGCGCGCGCGCTTCACCGGCGCGCCCGGCGCCAGCGGCGCCATCGGCCGGGGCGAAGCGCCCGTCAGCCTGATGCGCGTGCGTTCGCGATCCTCCGACAGTCCGAAAGGATCATCCCGGCTCATGGCCTCACCTGTTCACCGAATAGCAGTCGACCTGCGGCTCGCTTGGCAGCACACCGGAAACGCCGATGACGAAACCGGGGGCGTCGAGCAGCGAGGCCCAATGCTCGCTCTTCTGGTCCAACTCCAGGCACAGCCGGTCGCCGTCATAGGGAATCTCGCGCGGCTGCGAATGCAGCGGCTTCAGCGGAATGCCGGGCAGGCGCGACTTCCACAGCCCCTCGAACTGGTCGGCGGACCCGACGGTCGCTTGGTTGACGAAGATCTTGCGCAGCGCGTCTTCCGACAGTTCGGAGCCGACGCGGATGACGATGCGGCTGGCCACCAGAAGTTTCGGGTTGTCGATGCGCACCTTCCAGACATTGGTGGCATGCCGCATGACCGGCAGCGCGCGCGATTTCGGCTCGATATACCGCAGGCTGAGGATCAGCGAGCGCAAGGCGTCCGCCAGGGCCATATAGGCAGGGCCGGGCGCCATGTGGTCATAGGCCGGCAGCTCCCCGAGCCGGCGCGAGCTGGAGCCATAAGTCGCCATTTCGCCGGCGAGGCCGGCGAGCTCGAGATAGAGCTCGGCCGGATGGAAGACATCTTGCGCCAGCATGTGGGCGAGCCGCGGCTTGGCCGCATTGGCAAGGTGGAGCATCAGCAGGTCCTCGACGCTGCGGCCGGGCCCGCCCATCACCATCTTGCCATGCGCTTCGGCGATCTGGTCGAGACCGGTGACGACCTCCTGCAGCAATTGCCGGTACCAGGCGACCGCGCCCGTGATCAGCGTCGGCGGCAGGAAGCTCTCGTCGAGCGAGACGCCCCCGTCGGCCCGCACGCCCTTGATGTCGGCGACCGGCAGCGCGGTGTAGCCGCCGACCGATTTGCCGGGCGCAAGCAGCATCGCCTGCGGGCGGGCGATCTCGATCTCTTCCGGGTCGGCGCCGCCCTGCACGGAATCGCGCACCGACACGATCCTGCCGTGATAGCGCGCTCCGGTCGACGCGGCATGCGCCGGGTCGAAACCGACGCCGCCGGGCGGCTCGAGCGGCAGCGCGACCAGCACCGGCCCGGCGCCGGTATCGGCCGTGACCGGCAGCGGTTTCGGCGCGTCCATCATTTCCGGAATGGAGAAGGGCGTGCCGTCGGGGAAAATACCCCGGGCGGACACGATAGAAACCTGGCCTGCATCGAGCAGCGATTGATCGAGCGTCAGCTGCTGGAAGCCGAACGTATGGAGCTGACCGGCCTGCAGCGCGCCCCGCACCATCGCCTCGAAGAACCGGTCCTGCTGCTGGAAATGCTGGGTTCTCAGGAAGAGCCCCTCGGACCATAGCACCCTGTTTGCGTCGCTCATGCCGCTGCTCTCTGCACTGCCAACTTCTGTCTCGCCGTCAGGCGGAAATACCGCCGCCGCCTAGCGTGACATTGATGGTGAATTTCGATCCCGCCGACACCGACTTGGTCGTGCGCCAGTTGCGTCCGCCGGGTTCGCGGATCAGCGCGACGAAGCCGAGCGCCGTCGCGTTCGGTTCGACCGTGATGGTCTTGGCCGCCGTCTTGCCCGGTGCGACGGAGATCGAATCGGATCCGATAAGGTCGGCTCCAAGTGCGGACCCCGCATCGCCCTGCAGCGCAAAATAATCGGCCGAATTGAACTTGCCGGTGCTGGCAAGCCGCATCACCAGCACAGTCACCGGTCGGTCGCCGCCGCCGGGCCCCGGATTCATGCCGGCGCCACCGGTCACGTTGACCGAGATAACCGATGGTTTCGGCGGGCCGCTCTGGCAAGCCGCAAGCAGCCCCGTCGCGCCGAGGGCAACGATGAATTCGCGTCGATCGATCATGTCCTACTCCTCTTCGTATGCATCCCTGAAGTCTGCGCCGATCTCGCCCAGGAAACTCGATTCCGCGCTTTGGGCGATGTCGCGATGGCGTTTCTGGTAAAGCTCCCACAGCTTGGCGTTGCGGCCGCCCGCAAGCAGGTTGCCGATCGCGGAATTGGATTTCAGCTCTTCCTCGATCGTCGCCGGATCGAACCGGTCGATCATGCGCCGCAGCGCTGCCTGAACGCCGCGCCAAGCGCGCACGTGGTGCTGCGCGAGATCCTTCACCGCATCGCCGATCGCCGCCTCGCCGGAGAGGAAGCCGGGGCTGCGCTCCGAGAGTATGGTGACGATGACATCCTCGACCGTCGGCAGGAATTTGAGCGGGTTGACCTCGGAGGCGCCGACCACCGTCTGGGCAACGCGCGCGCTGCCCTTTTCCTCGGCGCGCTTGCGCAGAAGCTGCATCAGGCCGTCCAGCATCAGCCGGTACTCGCGCCCGAATTTTTCCATCTCGGCGATCGCGTCGCGCCCGAGAAAATCGGCCTCCTCGACCCCCATGCCGCGCAGGAAGGCGGCGCGCAGCGCCATATCGCCGGGCACAGGCTGAGCTGCACGGGACAGCCTGGGCGCGGGAGCCGGGCGCGGCGGAGGAGGCGGCTCGGGCGTGCGCGCCGACAAGTCCCGCGGAGGAGCGACCTGCGGCTTTTCGGCCGGCTGCTCGCTGCGACGGGCCGTATGCGCGCCGTTGGCGGAGGCAGGCGTCGCGGCTGGGCCGAAGCCGAAGTCGTCGAAGCCGGTCGGTTTCGGCGCCGGCTGCGCCGTATCGCCGCGCGCGGGCATGTCGCCGAAGCCGAACGGATCGGACCGGCCAGTTGCCGAGTCGTCGTCCGAGGCCCGTGTCGCCACCGGGTCGAGGCTGAATGGGTCGTCGAAGGCGGGCGAACTGCGCTGGTTCGAGGCGCGGTCATACGCGCCGGGCACAGGCTGCTCGAACGGGTCCGGCAGATCGGCCGGCCGCGGCCGCCGCGGCTCCTCCTCGACCTTGGCCGAAAAGAAATCGTCGCCGCCGATGCTGGGCGAAGATCGCGGCTGAGGCGCCGACCAGGCGGCGGCGGAATGGTTGGCGACCTCACCGACCGAAGTCTGGCTCGCGCTTGGCTGGACCTCGACATAGAGCACGTAGTCGCCCAGTCTCAAACGCATGCCGCTTTGCAGCCGTGCCGACCTGCCGGTGCCGAGCGGGCTGTCGGAATCGTCGATGAACAGCCCGCTGCTCGACGTGTCGGTGACGAAGTAGCCGTCGCGGCCGCCGCTGATCTTGCAATGGGCGCGCGACACGAACATGTCCGGATCATCGATCTGCCAGCCGGCATCGGCGCTGCGCCCGATCACCAGTTCGCCTTCGTCCAGCCGGGTCTGCCTGACCACCTGGGAGCGCGGGCCTTGTTCCAGCGTCAGCAGCAGGCTCATGCGGCCGCCTCCGCCATTTCCGGCCGCCAGCCGACGATCGTGCGCAGCTTGAGATCGTCGGCGTCTCCCTTCTCGGCGGGGCGCGCAAGCCAGGAGGTTCGGCCGAGCTGGACGGTTCCGATCTTCGGCGGCGGCACGGCGTCGCGCGCAAGCACGATGCGCAAATCGATGTCCAGCGCTTCGCCGATCATGTCGCGCACCGCTTTCTTGAAGAGGGCGAGGCGCCGCTCTCCGGGCAGGAACGACTTGAAGGCGTCGAGATCGAGCGGGCCGACGCGCAACTCGATCCGGCTCTGGCGGCTGAAGACGCGCGGGCCGATCGTCGCCCCGCGCCCGAGCGCCGCATAGGCCTTGCCGACGCGGCTCTGCAGTGCCGCCGGTATGGTGATCCAGGAAGCGACGAATTCCTTGATCTCGACCGGCACCTTGAAGGCCGTGGCAAGAAACAAGGTCAGCCGTTCCGGACCGTCGACCTGGCGGGCCAGCGAGCCGGCCTGGCGCAGCCGCACCGCGTCGAGTTCGGCATCCTGGGTGCCGGGAAGGCCGATCCCCGACATTGCTTCCAGCATGGCGCGGACGCGCCCGCCGACCGAGCGCTCGACCTGCACCGCCGGATGAGCGTCGGCCCAGGCGCGGTAGTAAAGCGCGATCATCCGATGCTGCAGGATGTTGACGAAGTCGACGAAGGTTGTGTCGCTGGTCTGCTCCGCTTGCGTGCCGGTGAACCAGCGCTGCGACAGCCGGTCCAGCACCCAGCGCGTCAGATGCAGCGGCATCGGCCCTTCGGGCCCGAGCAGTCCCAGATTGGCGACGGTCACCCGCGCCGGAGCCTTTTCGCCCGCCTCCTGGAATTTCATCACGTCCCTGGCCGAGAAGCTCAGGCGCACATGCTGGCCGAGCCGCGCCGGCTCGCGATTGGCCTGGCCGGAATAGCCGAACAGCCCGCCCCTCTGCTCCAGCCGGCGCAGAAGCTCGAAGAAGTCAAAGCTTTCCGACAACGCCCCGATTCCGTCTGAGACGGCTTCGCTCAGGGCGGGCCGCGCTAGATCAGGTAGCGATTGCCGGGCGTCATCGGCCATGGCACATCCTCCTGCTTCTGCAGCAGCCGCGTGCGTGTCCGCACGAAACCGTTTATCCCGGCATGGCGGGCAAACAGCCGCGCCAGCAGGGCCGAAAGCAAAAGCGTGCTTTGCCCCGCCAGCACCGACTGGTCGACATGCAGCGTCACTTCCGTGCCCCGCCCGAAGCACATCGGCCCGTCGATCTTGAGCCGCTCGATCACTGGGCGCGAGTCGATGCGGGTGATCGAATGCACGTTGCGGGCGAGGCTCGGGTCGCCGCGGTCGGCATAAAGATCGAGCAGCGCGTGCAGCGGATCGACGCCGCGGCCTTCCTTGGCGAGACTCAAGAAGTTGAGCGAGAGCTGCGCCACCAGCCGCCAGGCAAGATTGTCGGCGCGGGATTCGCCTTCGGCGCCCGCCGGCAGCGACGCCGGGATCGACGGCTGGGGCGGCCGCAGCGCGCCGAGCAGCCTGACGGCCTCCACGGGGTCCGCCGTCTCCAGCGTCAGTGTCGGTGTGTCGTCGAGGATCGGCAGGTCGCGATTGGTGCAAAGCGCAATGACGTCGAGGCGCTTGAGCGGCCGGTTGGCCGGGCTGCCGGCCGGGCGCGACACCGAGAGGAAAACATCGTCTCCCGTGTAGGAGGTGCGGGTCAGGCCGTCGCGACGCTCATCTTCGGTGGCCCTGCGAGGGCGCCGCTCGGTCGAATACACCCAGCCGCTGCCGCGGTTCTGCCCCAGGCTGAAAAGCTCGGGAATCTCGGCCTCGCTGCCCTCCGCGTCGGCATCCTCCACTCGGGTGACGCGGAAGATCTCGAAATCGCGCGCTCTGGTTCGATCGGCATGCAGCACTTGCCGTGTCCTGCGCGGATCGATCTCGATGACGTTGCATTCGCGCTCGAAGAGATTGATCAGCGGCGTCACGAAGAGCTCGAAATCGGCCGGCGCAACGTCGGCGAGCTCGGGCACCGGGCGGCGGAACAGGAAGATGATCTCCATCCCCGCCTCGCATTTGCGCACCACCGGCTGCAGGCCGGCGACCCGCACATAGTGGAAGCGTTCGGGGATCATGAAATATTCGCGCAGCAGGCGGTAGCCCTCGAAGGTCGGGCGGGTGCGCGGCATCAGCGCCTCGTCGTCGCGGATGCCGACCATCTCGGGCTCGGGCAACGCCGATAGCGGATTGGTCTTTCCTTCCGCCCGCGCGCCGACGGCCGAGCAGGCCCCGAAGATCGCGTCGAACAGGAGCGGCGCCTTGGTGCGACCGGCGAAATAGAGATCGAGACGGTCGAGCGACAGCTCGCTGAGCTTGCCCTTTCCGGTGCGCGCAAGCGCGACGCGCAGCGCTGCCTCGCCGCGCGCGCCGGCGACTGGGCCGATGCCGGCGGCAGCCAGCGCGCTGCGATCCTGGAAATAGCTGACGGAGGTGATCGCGATCGGCCATAGCGTGATCTCTTGCGCGGTGCTGAAGGTTGACCGCGTCGACAGCCCCGGATGCAGGCTGGAGACCAGTCGTGTGCCGCGCGCGACTGTATGACCGGCGATCATCGACTGCACTTGCTGGCCGGGTTTCAGCACCGCCATCGCCGTTGCCGGCGCCGGGGTGACCAGGTCCGGGTAAAGCACGTCGAGCACGGCGCGCGAGAAGCGCGAGCGCTCGGCGTCGACCTTCAGCCGCGTGCGCGCGGCAAGGAAGGCCACGCCGTCGAGCAGCCGTTCGACATAGGGGTCCGGGCAGGGAACGGTGTCGAGGGAAAGATTGCGGGCGACTGCCGGATGCATATCGGCGAATTCGGCCGCGAGCGCCCGGATATGGGTCAGTTCTTCTTCGTAATATTCGACGAAGACCCGATCCATCTCAGGTCTCCCGGAATTCGGTTCGCGCCAGGCCGTTGTCGAGATTGATCGTGGTGCGCAGCCGCATGCGCTCCGGCGTCGGCGTCATGATCAGCACGGCGTCGATCTCGATCTTCAGGCCGACGCTCTTGTCGCCAAGGGTGACATTGACCGTCGTGGCGCTTTCCTTGAGCCGCGGCTCGAAGGTGGCGAGCACCGCGCGGATCTCGCGCGCCAGGGTATCGCGGTCGAAGTCCCGCGAGGAGCGGCCGGAGAAGGACGGCACGCCGTAGTTCACGACGCTGCGGCGCACCTCCGGAAAGTCGGCAAGCGACGGCAGCTCGTCCAGGGGCTGTTCGTGCTCGGCATCGGAAAGCATCGGAACGGACTCGAAGCGCTCGGTGTTGAACAAGGCTTCGATGTCGCGCCGGACGGCTTCCCTGAGCACCCGCGCCGACACCACCACGCCGCGGCTTTCGATCTCGGCGCGATGTTCGGCCTGGAACACCAGACGGTGCAGGCGCCGCTTTTGGTCGGGGGTGAGTTCCGCATCGGCATCGATGGTGCGTGCGCTGCCGGCAAGAAGAGCCTCGACGCGCTCGGCGCCGAGTTCTTCTTCCAGCAGGCGACGCAGCCCCTCGATCTCCGACGTCAGCCCGGGCAGGTCGTTGATGAGGCGGTCCCAGAGGGAGGGCTGGACCGCCTCGCGCTTTGCTCGCGAACTGCCGGCGAGCTGCGCCCTTGCGCCGGGCCTTTTGGCCTCACTTGCCGACATAGACATCCATTTCGATCTCGTCGTCCTTGTCGTAGACGAATTTGATCTTCTTGTAGGCGAAGCTCACTTCTTCCTCGATCAGGTCGGCCTCGTCATCGGCCTGCTTCATGTCGTATTCCATGATCGAGGCGTCGGTGAGCGTCACCACCAGATAATCGCTGGTCTCGCCGTCGATGGTGCGGCGCGCCGAAAACACCACTTCGTCGAGCGCCTTGTTGTCGAACAGCGCCTTCTTCAGGTAAGGCGACGCCTTGTCGTAATGCTTGGTGAACTTGATCATCCCCAAGGATACGCGCCCGCGGCGCGAGAGCGAGTTGGGATCGTAAGGCGCGATCATCTTGTAGTCGACGCCATGGACTTCGATCTCATCTTCGTGGCCGTCGCGCACGCTGGGACCCTTGATGTCCGGAACTTTCAGGAAACCATCGATCTTCATTGAAGGCATTGTCTTTCTCCACCGCTCTCAAACCAAACAAGATGACTATGCTTGCGATTTCACCCCTTCACTGACGGCAGTTCGGACACCAGCCGGAGCGAGGCATTGATGCCTTCCAGCTGGTAGTGCGGACGCAGATAGAAACGGGCGTTGTAGTAACCGGGCCGGCCTTCGACACTGTCGACCTGGACCTCGGCCGCGGCGAGCGGGCGCTTGGCGCGCGCCTTGTCGTCGGCAAAGGCTGGATTGGCCAGCACGTACCGGTTGATCCATTCGGTCAACCAGATCTGCATGTCGGTGCGTTCCTTGAACGAGCCGATCTTGTCGCGCGCGATCGCCTTGAGGTAGTGGGCGAAGCGCGAGACCGGGAACAGGTAGGGCAGGTTGGCGCTGAGCCGCTCGTTGGCCTGCGCGTCGGGATCGACCAGACGCCCGGCTCGGGTCTCGTCGTCCTGCAGCGAATGGGCGCCGATGAAGGCCGCAAGGTCGGTGTTCTTCCGGTGCAGGATCGGCATCAGGCCGAGTTTGGCGAGCTCCGCTTCGCGCCGGTCGTCGATAGCGACTTCCGTCGGGCATTTCATCGCGATCGATCCGTCGTCGGTCGGAAACGCGTGCACCGGCAGGTTGAGCACCGTGCCGCCGTTTTCGACGCCGCGGATCTGTGTGCCCCAGCCAAAAAGCTTGTGGCTGCGGTTGATGTTGACGCCCATCGGGAAGGCGGCGTTCATCCAGACATATTTGTTGTGGTCGCCTCCCACCTCTTCCTCGAAGGTGAAACCCTTCACCGGAACGGTTTCCGAGCCGTAAGGCAGGCGCGCCAGCACCCGCGGCATGGTGAGGCCGATATAGCGGGCGTCCTCGCTCTCGCGCAGCGACTGCCACGAGGCATAGGCCGGGTTGTTGACGATCATCTGCAGGTCCTGCGGGTTGGGCAGTTCCTGCCAGCTGTCCATGCGGAACAGGCGCGGCGAGGCGGCGGCGATGAAGGGCGTGTGCGCCGAGGCGCAGACGCCGGAGATGTTGCGCAGCAGGCCGACGTCGCGCGGATGGTTCGAGAATTCGTAGGCGCCGAGAATGCAGCCGATCGGCTCGCCGCCCAGCATCGAATACTCGTCCGTATAGACCTTCTTGAAGATCGGGCTCTGGTCCCACATCTGGCCTTCATAGTCTTCCAGCGTGTCGGCCAGCTGTTCCTTGGAGATGTTCATCACCCGGATCTTGAGCTTCGTATCCGTCTCGGTGTTGTTGACGAGATACCAGAGGCCGCGCCAGGTGCCTTCCATCTCGCGCACTTCCGGCGCGTGCAGGATCTCGTTGACCTGCGTCGTCAGCATCTTGTCGATGCCGGCGATCAGCGACTTGATCGACTTGATCGCATTGGACGAGATGGTGGTGGTTTCGGAGCGCGACTGCGCCGCCAGCGCCAGGTTGCGCACCAGCTGCTGCAGCTTCTCGCTGTCGTCCTTCTTGACCTTGAAATCCTTTTCCAGGAGGCCGCTGAATTCGCCGAGGTCAATCGCTTCCGCCTCGGCGGTGGCGGCTGCGGTTTTTTGCTGTTCAGCCATGACTTACTCCTCGCCCTTGCCCTCAGAAATCGCCTGGCCGGCGATCTTGCTCAGCAGCGGTTCGTTGTTCAGAAGCTGCGCGATGCGCTTTTCGGCGTCGACGCGGCCGTCCATGAAGCCGAGCAGCTCTTCGAGCTGCCGGCGCATCTTGAGGATCTCGGCCAGTTGCGGGACCTGCTCGGCGATCTTGTCCGGCGCGAAATCGCCCATCTTGGAGAAGGTGAGATCGATCGCGAGCTCTTCGTCCCGCTCGGCGCCCTCGGCTTGCGGGAGTGTGTTCTTTACTCGTGCCTTCACCCGCGGCCCCATGGCCTCCATGAACTTCGGGAAGCGGTTGGCGTCGGTCTCGACGAAGTTGCGGTCGAGCACTGACTTCACCGCTTCCTTGGTCTGTGAAGCGCCGGAAAGATCGGCCATCACGGCCATGACGAACGGCAGTTCGATCGTTGTCGGGCTGCCGTAGGTCTCGACGTCATAGGCGATCTGCACGCGCGGGGCGCGGTTTCTTTCGATGACCTTCGCTTTGCTCTCTGCTGGCATGCTTGTTACCTTTCATCCTTCTGGGCCGGCTTCTTCGGATCGGGGACACCGGCAAGCAGCCGGAACTCCTTCAGCCCCGATGGGGCGAGATCTTCCATCAGTTCCACGAAATCCATGTGCACCATGCGGCGCACGCGGCGGGCGAGATGCGGGATCGGGCTCGACGGCTCGGTGCGGTCATAAAAGGCGACGACGAGATCCAGGCATTTGACGACGTCGTCGCGCGAGGTGATCCGGTCGGGCAGCCCGGCGCCCGGTTCCGCATAGCTTGCGACACTTGCCATCGATTCGGCTCCCCTCGCTTCGGCGCCCATCCTTTCGGCACCATGGCCGTTTGGGCCGGGCGCTGCCGGTTCCGCCGGCTGCGGGATTGGCTTTGCAGCCCCGTTCGCCCCGGCACCGGCGGCGGAATTCCGCTCCAGCGTCGTCAGCAATCGTTGCAGGAAGCGTCTCAATTCCGGAATGGCGGGGCCATTGCCGTCGATGCGCTTGTTGAGGGCGGCGTCGACCTCGTCGAGAGCGGCGATCACCGCGCGGGCGTCGGCGAGCAGCGAGGTCATCGCCTCGCCGGCCTGATCGACTTGCGCCTTGCACCCGGTGCGCACCCGGTTCACCAGCTGGTTGTGGCCGCTCACCAGCGCCGCCTTTTCCGCCGCGCCCAGTCCCGAAGCAGCCTCCTGCAGCATGACGTGTTCGTCGAGGCTGCCCTTCTCCAGGTCCTCTCCCTTGATCGGGCCGACCGTGCGCGGCGCAAAGAAGACCATGCCGCGCAGATCCTTGAGCAGCCCGTCCTGGCTGTTTTGCAGGTCGATCAGCGCATTGATGCGCCGCAAGGCAGCCTCGCGCGGCGTGGCGCCAGAGCGCAGTGCCGGATGCATCGTTTCCCAATGCCTGTCGAAGGTTTGGGCGATCAGCGTCAGGCCTTCGGCGAGCCCGCCCAGCTGTTCTTCGTTGGCAAGGGCACGCACAACCAGGACGAGGAGGCGCAGGTCCCGCCCGTGCGACCGCAACTCCTCCGCCTTGGTGAGTACGACGGACCAGTCGACCGGAACATCGACTTCCGATTTGTTGTTTCCTTCGTATTCGACCTTTTTCTGCTGTTCGGTCAGGCGCTCCAGCTCATGAAAGGCCGGGTCGTTACGCAAGTCCTCTCCCGACGGATTTTCACCGTTCAGAGGATTCAGCCAGAGTGCGAGATCAATCACACTAACCCCCAGCCAGCGGCCCTGAGACCCTATGTGACGCAACGTTACCACCGGCCTCGCGTCACGACAATTGAGCAGCTGCTCAAAAACTAACGGATGCTAAACGCGACCGTTTCTTTCAGCAAAACCCATTGCGCGATTGCCGGGCCGGGTATGTGAAATGGCTCGCATAGCCCGGACCGCAATCCGGTATTTCTTGCACGACATTGCAGAGCTTGTGTAACCGGGCAGTGCCGCCCGGATGGATCCAAACGCCTTATCCGTCACACGGCTTTGTCAAGCCGCCGCTTATATGGCAGGGTACGGTTGGCAGATTGCGGGAGCAGGTTCGAATGGAACAGCGCCGGTCATCGCAGAGCTTCAAGCGTAAGGAACTGGTCGCCAAGCTCAACGCCACGGGGGTGCGCGCCTTCAAGGCCGCGGCCGACACGGCCAAGCTGCGCGGCAATCCTTATGTGGAGCTCGTCCACTTCATCCAGCAACTGGTGCTGTCCGAGCGCTCGGACGTGCAGATGATCATCGCCGATGCCGGGTTGGACGTCAGCCGGCTGACGGCTGACATGACCCGGGCCATCGACAAGCTGCCTTACGGCGCGACCTCCGTCGAGGAATTCTCCGATCACATCTTCCACGCCATCCAGGAAGGCTGGAACCTGGCGACGCTGGAGTTCGGCGTCGAGGAGGTGCGCAGCGCCCATATCCTGCTGGCCTGCCTGAGGACGCCGGTACTGGAAGGCCTGGTGTCGAAAATCAGCGCCGAATTCGACAAAATCGATGCCGACGGCGTCGTTTCCCGTTTCGCCGATGTCACCGAAGGCTCGCTCGAAGCCGGCACACCTCCCGCCTCTGCCGCCGCCGAACAGCCGATGAAGCGCGGTCCGGGCGGAGATTCGGCGCTGGCCAAATACGCGACCGACCTCACGCTGCGCGCCCGCGACGGCAAGATCGATCCGGTCGTCGGCCGCGACCCGGAAATCCGGCAGATCGTCGACATCCTCATGCGTCGCCGCCAAAACAACCCGATCCTGACCGGCGAGGCCGGCGTCGGCAAGACGGCGGTGGTCGAAGGATTTGCGCTCCGCATCGCCCAGGGCGACGTGCCGCCGACGCTTGAGAATGTCAGCGTGCGCATGCTCGATGTCGGGCTGATGCAGGCGGGCGCCAGCGTCAAGGGCGAGTTCGAGAAGCGGCTGAAGGCGGTCATCGACGAGGTTCAGGCCTCCGAGGTGCCGGTCATCCTGTTCATCGACGAGGCGCATACGCTGATCGGCGCCGGCGGTGCCGCGGGCACCGGCGACGCCGCAAATCTTTTGAAGCCGGCGCTGGCGCGCGGCGAGCTGCGCACCATAGCCGCCACGACCTGGGCCGAATACAAGCAGCATATCGAGAAGGACCCGGCGCTGACGCGCCGCTTCCAGGTGGTCAAGATCGAGGAGCCGTCGGAAGCTGTGGCCGTGCTGATGCTGCGCGGCGTCGCCGGCGTCCTGGAGCAGCACCACAAGGTCCAGATACTGGACGAGGCGATCGAGGCGGCGGTCGCGCTCTCGCACCGCTACATTCCGGCCAGGCAACTGCCGGACAAGGCCGTCAGCCTGCTCGACACGGCTTGCGCGCGCGTTGCGGTCTCGCAGCATGCGACGCCGGCCGAGGTCGAGGACATTCTGCGCCGCCGCCAGGCGCTGGAGGTCGAGAGTGGCATCATCGGCCGCGAGGCGGCGATCGGCATCGAGGTCGCCGACCGTCAGGCTCGCGTCGATGCCGGGCTGGCGGAAACCGAGACCACCTTAGCCGCCGCCCAGGCGCGCTGGGATCGCGAGAAAGCACTGGTCGCCGAGATTCTTGACCTGCGCGCTAAACTGCGCGGTGAAGGTGTGCCGCTCGATGCGGCGGGGGGGGAGGCCGGGGAGGAAACCGTAGCGGCTGAGCCGGCTGCGTCCGAAACTCCCGAAGCAAAGGCGCCCGAGAGCAAGGCGGCTGAAACCAAGCCCGCGAAATCCAAGGGCTCGAAAGCCAAGGCGGCGAAGGGCGAGGCGGTCGAACCCGAGGCGGTCGTCGGAGAGACGATCGCCGAGGGATCGGCCGGTTCGTCTGCCGATCTCGCGCGGCTGCGCGAGCTGATGGCGGAGCTTGCCGCGGCGCAGGGCGAGACGCCGCTGATCCTGCCTTCGGTCGATCGCAATGCGGTCGCCGCCGTGGTGCAGGATTGGACCGGCATCCCGACCGGACGGATGCTGTCCAGCCAGACCGAGAAAGCGCTCAGGCTGGCCGCGACCCTTTCGGAACGCGTGGTCGGCCAGGATCACGCGATGGAGATGATCGCCAAACGTGTCCAGACCAGCCGCGCCGGCCTTGGCGCGCCGGAAAAGCCGGTCGGCGTATTCCTGCTCTGCGGCCCCTCCGGCGTCGGCAAGACCGAGACCGCGCTGGCGCTTGCCGAGACGCTTTATGGCGGCGAGCAGAACCTGATCTCGATCAACATGTCCGAGTTCCAGGAAGCGCATACCGTCTCGACGCTCAAGGGCGCGCCGCCCGGCTATGTCGGTTACGGCAAGGGCGGCATCCTGACCGAGGCGGTGCGGCGCAAACCCTATTCGGTGATCCTGCTCGACGAGGTCGAGAAGGCGCATCCGGACGTCCACGAGATCTTCTTCCAGGTCTTTGACAAGGGCATGATGGATGACAGCGAGGGCCGGCGCATCGATTTCAAGAACACGCTGATCCTGCTCACCTCGAATGTTGGCTCCGACGTGATCATGGACCGCACCAAGAACGGCACCGTGCGGACCGGGATCGACGATCTCGACGCAGCCCTGCGCACGCCGCTGCTGAAAGTTTTCCCGGCCGCCTTCCTCGGTCGGGTCGTCACGATACCCTATTATCCGCTGTCGGATTCGATGATCGAGGCGATCGCCCGCCATCAGTTCGGCAAGATCGCGCGGCGGCTTAAAGCGAACAACGATGCCGAACTGGTCATCGGCGACGGCGTCATGGATCTGGTCAAGGCGCGCTGCACCGAGATCGAGTCCGGCGGCCGCATGATCGACGCCATCCTCACCAACACGCTGCTGCCGGAGCTCAGCCGCGGCGTGCTCAACCGCTCGCTGGAAGGCGCGAAGATGACGAAGGTCACCGTCGGCGCGTCCAAGGAAGGTTTTACCTACTCCTTCGAGTAGCCTTAGCAGCTCCGGGGAAGGAGTGTAGCGCCCAATCGGGCCAAGCTATTTTGAAGATAGAGTCGGGGAACTTTTGCTCCGCTGGCGATTTTGGATATGCTGCTGATCCGAAATTGCCGGAAAGGTGCCGCCGATGACGAAAAACCTTGCGATCTCCGCTCTCGTTCTGGCCACGGCCATTGGCGTGTCCGGCGCGGCGTTCGCCGGCGACCGGCATCTTAAGCGCCCGGTCGAGCAGGAGCGCTACGTTCCGGCCGAAGGCGACCTCATCGACATCCTGTTCGGCGGACCGCGCTACTATGACGCCATGCTGGTCACCACGGCGGCGGGCGCGTGTTCATACCACCGGACGGGGCCGGACGCGAATTCGCTGAACAAAATCAACGACCATCATTGCGGAAAATAAGGTCTGCCCCGCGCCCGGCCGTCGGTAAGCCGCGACCGCCTCCATTTCATCATGCCGCGAACTCATCGTTCGCCGAGGTGGCTGGCCGTTGGGCAGCCAGTCCTCAGCCTGCCTCGCGGTTGGGCCGCTCTGCCGTCGCACACATTCAGCCCAAACATTGTATACAATAACAAATAAATCTGTTGACAATCTGTCCCAGGCGGCTTCCCATAGGCTATCCGCGCAGCCCATGAGCTAAACAAAAGCGCGATAACCAGAAGGGAACCGATATGATCAACCGACGCTCGACTTTGAAATCGCTGGTGCTTGGCGCCGCCTCGACCCTGGCCATGGCCGCCATAGGCATCCCGTCCGCGCAGGCTGAAAACAAGGAACTGAAGATCGGCTTTGTTGGTGTCACCAGCGGTCCCGCCGCCGCCTGGGGCACGTCCAATGTGCGCTCGATGCAGACGCGCGCCGCCTGGCTCAACGAAAAAGGCGGCGTCAAGATCGGCGACGACACCTACAACATCAACATCGTCACCTTCGACGACCAGAAAGATCCCAAGCGCGCCATCGCCGGCATGGAGAAGATGGCGCAGGAGGGCATCCACTATGTCGTCGGACCCAATGTCGATGACGGCGCTGCTGCGGTGCGCCCTGTCGCCGAGGCCAACGGCATCATCTATTTCCCCTACGCCTTCCCGAAGGCGCTCTACCAGAAGCCGGCCTCGAACGCCGTGCTCGGCATGATCGCCAACTACCAGTCGGGCCCGGCGATCTATAAATACCTCAAGGAAAACAAGGGCGTGAAGACGATCGCCTTTGTCGCCGCGAACGAATCCGACCCGCTCAGCCAGCGTGACAGCGGCGTCGAGGCGGCCAAGGCGCTCGGGCTCGACGTCGTCGCGCAGAACGACACGTACCAGAACGACACCCGCGACTTCACGCCGGTGCTGACCCCGATCGTCGCGCTGAAGCCCGATCTGCTGGTGCTGTCGGGCGTGGCGCCGGCCAACGCGCCGCTGCTCATCCGCGCCGCCCGCGAGCTCGGCTTCGAGGGCTTGATCTCGACCGAGACGGCGCAGGACGCCAAGGTTCTGGAGGAGGGCGCCGGCGAATACGCCAACGGCTTCATCTCCGTCGGCGGTGCCTCGACGCCGGAGATCGCGTCCGACGAGATGAAAGAGTTCGTCGCCCGCTACACCAAGATGTTCGGCGAGTATAACGACGAGTCCAACACCAAGGTTTACGCGTTGGAGTACATCATCGAGACGATGAAGGCCAATCCGGCCGCCATCAACAATGTCGACGAATTCAAGAAGACCATGGACACCTTCTCGGCGCCCAACCCCTTCCTCAAGGGGGACGCCAAGCTGAGTTATGTCGGCGCGACCTCCTTCGGCCAGAAGCGTCAGCTAGCCGTGCCGATGGTGGTCAACGAATACAAGGACGGCGCTTTCCAGACCCTGTTCGTCGGCTCCGTCGACTAGGTTTGGGTTCCTAAGGTTACTTCCTCCCGAATGCCGGGGGTCCGGGCGATGCTCGGACCCCGCGGAAGATCGAAGGATCCATGGAACAGGTCATCGCCAACGGATTGTATCTCGGCGCCCAGTACGCGCTGATCGCGCTCGGGCTAACCCTGATCTTCGCCCTGATGAACGTGCTGAATTTCGCCCACGGGCAGATGTACGTTCTGGGCGGGTTCATCACCTACACCGTCTACGGCCAGCTTGGCCTGCCTTTCGTCGTGGCGCTGCTGGCCTCCGGTGTGACGCTCGCCGTCATCGGCGCGCTGATGGAGAGATTCCTCTTTCGAACGGTTATCCGCCGCAGTCACCGCGAGGAGAGCACCATGCTGCTCGCCGCCGCGACGGCCTTCTTCTTCGACGCCGTCATCCTGCTCATGTTCGGTGAGAAGCAGCGCGGCGTTCCCAAGATCGTCAAAGGCGTCTTCAACGAGGCCGGCATCATCATGCCTTATGACCGCCTGGTTGTCGGCGCTCTGGCCATCGTCTTCATCGCCGCCTTTGTCCTTTACATGCAGTACAGCCGGGTCGGCCGCGCCATGCGCGCGCTCGCCCAGGACCGTGTCGCGGCCCAGTTGATGGGTGTCAGGGTCGACCGCTATTCGATGATCGGCTTCGCGCTCGGCGCCATGCTGGCGGGCGTTGTCGGCGGCCTACTGGTCACCATCACCGGCGTCAATTCCGGCATTGGCGGCCCGATCTCGATCAAGGCTTTCCTGATGGTGATGATCGGCGGCGCCGGCGTCGTCGGCGGCGCGATCGCCGGCGGCTTCATCCTCGGCATGATGGAATCGGTTGGCCTCACCGCGCTGCGCGAATATGGCGACGTCACCTATCTCGTCATCTTCGCCGCCCTGATGGTGTTTCTGTCGATCCGCCCCAACGGGCTGATGGGCAAGCCGTGGGGTTGATCGCGCCATGACCCGCAATCGCAACATGAAGATCGCTTCGGTCGCAGCCTTCCTGGCGATCGTCTTCATCGCCGTGCCGGCCGCGATCTCGGCCAGCGGCCGCATCGACCTCTACTACACGCTGACTTCGGTGGCGCTGCTCAGCATCGCCAGCGCCGGCGTGTGGCTCACCTTCTACATCGGTCGCATCAATATCGGCCAGGGCGCCTATGCGCTGATGGGCGGCTATGTCTCGGCCATACTGGTGATGAACCACGGCTGGTCGTTCTGGCTGACGCTGCCTGTCGCGGGTCTCTTCTGCGCCGGCGCGAGCGTGCTGATCGGTCTGCCGATCCTGCGGTTGCGCGGCGTCTATTTCGCCATGGTGACTCTGGTTCTGACCGAGGTCGTGCGGCTCTTGGCGCTGGCGCTGCCGATCACCAACGGCGCCAAGGGCATCGTCAGCATCCCGCTGCCCGGCGCGCTCTCGGTCTTCGGGCTGACCATCATCCCGGACTTCGCCACGCTGCAGAATTCGCGGCTCGCTTTCTACCTGCTGGCGGTCACGCTGATGGTGGGCTGCTTCGCGGTGATGTATCGGCTGGTCAACTCGCGCATCGGCAAGCTCTGCCAGTCGCTGCAGCAGAACGAGGAACTCGCCTCCTCGATCGGCGTCAACATCGCCTATCTGCGCGTCATCGCCTATGCGGTGTCCTCCTTCTTCGGCGGTCTCGCCGGCGCCATCTTCGCCGCCATCTCGCAGTCGATCTATCCGTCGAGCTTCACGGTCACCGATTCCGTCAACTTCATGCTGAACTGCTTCCTCGGCGGCCTCGGCTACGTGTTCGGTCCGATGCTCGGCACGCTGGTGCTCTATTTCGGCTGGGACCTCTTGTTCCAGACCGGCCAATTCCAGCTCCTGATCTATTCCGGCCTGATGATCGTTTTGATGCTGGTGCTGCCCAACGGCCTGCTCAGCCTCACGGTTCCGACCCGGAAGAAGGCTTGAGCCATGGCCGAAATGCTCGAAGTTTCCGGCATCACCAAGCGCTTCGGCGGTCTCGTCGCGGTCAACAACGTCTCCTTCTCGGTGCGCGAGAAGGAGATTCTCTCGGTCATTGGTCCGAACGGCGCCGGCAAATCGACGCTGTTCAAGCTGATCTCGTCGTTCCTCAGGCCAACGTCCGGCGAGGTCCGCCTGAAGGGTGAACGCATCTCCGGCATGGCGCCGCATATCGCCGCGCGCAAGGGCGTCGTGCGCACCTTCCAGGAAACGACGATCTTCAAGAACATGAGCGTGCGCGACAACGTCATTATCGCGCATCATCTGCGCTCGAAGGCGAGCCTCGTCGGCTTCTTTCTCGGCACCGGCACGGCCAAGGCCGACGAAGCGGCTTTCGGCCAGTCCGCCGACGAGATCCTGGCGCTGCTCGGCCTGGCCTCGCTTGCCAGCGAGATCGCCCGCAACCTGCCACATGGCCATTTGCGCGCGCTGGGCATCGCGATCGGCCTTGCCACCGATCCCTCGATCCTGCTGCTCGACGAGCCCTTCGCCGGCATGAATCACGAGGAGACGATGCGCATGGTGGCGATGGTGCGGCGCCTGCGCGATCTCGGCCTCACCATCCTGCTCGTCGAGCACGACATGCCGGCCGTGATGAAGATCTCGGACCGTATCGTGGTGCTCAATTTCGGGCAGAAGATCGCCGAGGGAACACCGTCGGAAATCCAGGCCAACGAGAAGGTCATCGAAGCCTATCTCGGCAGCGAAGACGAGGCGATCGGGCTATGAACCAGATCCTGAACTTCGCCGGCGTCGAACTCTATTACGATCACGTCTATGCGCTGAAGGGCGTCTCGCTCGAGGTCAATGAGGGCGAGACCGTCGCGCTGATCGGCGCCAACGGCGCCGGCAAGTCGTCGATCCTGCGCGCCATCAGCGGGCTCAACCGGATAAGGTCCGGCGAGATCCACTACAGCGGCAAGCGCATCGACGGCGCCGCTCCAGACGAGATCGTCAACATGGGCATCGCCATGGTGCCGGAAGGGCGCCGCGTCTTTCCCTATATGACGGTCAGGGACAACCTTTTGATGGGTGCCTTCACGCGCTCGAGCAAGGCCGAGATCGCGGCGACGTTGGAGATGGTGCTGGGGCGCTTTCCCCGGCTGAAGGAGCGCTTCTCCCAAGCTGCCGGCACGATGAGCGGCGGCGAACAGCAGATGCTGGTCATCGGCCGCGCGCTGATGGCCAAGCCGAAGCTTTTGCTGCTCGACGAGCCGTCGCTCGGAGTCGCGCCAAAACTTGTCCAGGACATCGCCCGCTCGATTGTCGCCATCAACCGCGACGAGAAGGTCAGCGTTCTGTTGGTCGAGCAGAATTCCCGCATGGCGCTTCGCATTTCGCAGCGCGCCTATGCGCTGACCACCGGCAGCGTCGCCCTGAGCGGCAACTCCGCCGAATTGCTGAGCGACGACCGGGTCAAACGTCTTTATCTCGGCGGCGAGATCTGAGGCTGATTTTAATGCGCATACTCGTCATCAACCCCAACACGACCGCCTCGATGACCGGCAAGATCGGCAAGGCGGCGACAAGCGTCGCCTCATCAGGAACCGAAATCGTCGCTGTCAATCCGGCCGATGGTCCGCCGAGCATCGAGGGCTATTTCGACGAGGTGTTCGCCGTACCGGGCATCATCGCCGAGATGAGGAAGGCCCCGGCGGCGGATGCCTATGTGATCGCCTGCTTCGACGATACCGGGCTCGACGCCGCGCGCTGCGCGACCGAAGTGCCGGTCATCGGCATCGGCGAGGCGGCCTTCCATCTCGCCAGCCTGGTCGCCGGCAAGTTCAGCGTCGTCACCACGCTTGCCCGCTCAGTCCCCGCCATCGAGCACAACCTTGCGAAATACGGTCTTTCCTCGCGCTGCGCCAAAGTGCGCTCGTCGGAAGTCGCCGTGCTCGAGCTTGAACGGCCAGGCTCGAACGCCAGGCATCGGATCTCGGACGAGATCGCGCGCGCCATTCGCGAGGATCACGCCGAGGCGATCGTGCTGGGCTGCGCCGGCATGGCCGACCTTGCGCACAGCCTGTCGGAAGAGCATGGCGTTCCGGTGCTTGACGGCGTCGTCTGCGCCATCACCCTGGCCGAGAGCCTGTTCAAGGTCGGCTTGAAGACATCGAAGATCGGCGGCTATGCCGCCCCGCGAGGCAAGCGTTTCGCGGGCATCTTCGCTTCGGCGTCTCCCCCGGGCGCCGGTTCGCCTGGGTAAACGCGGCCCCGGGAGATCGGTCCCGCGGGATTGACCGGGGCGCGAGCGCCATTAGATTGGACCGGCCGCTGGCGATTTGGGGGCAGAGCGGGCCGTGTCGGGCCTGCGCATTGAAAGCATGTTGACGGTACTCAGAGAAGACGATCGCGACGACAAGCCGGCAGCGCGCTGGTCGCCGATCTACTATGGGCTGAGAGACGCCATCGTCAGCCATCGTCTTGCGCCGGGCACCAAGCTGCCGGAGGACGAGCTGGCGTCGATCTATTCGGTGAGTCGCACCGTCGTCCGCGCCGCCTTGCAAGCCCTTGCGCATGACCGGCTGGCGCGGCTGGAGCCCAACCGCGGCGCCTTCGTCGCACAGCCCTCGAAGATCGAGGCGCGCGAAGTGTTCGAGGCGAGGGCACTGATCGAACCCAAGGTGGCGGCGCTCGCCGCAAAGGCTGCGGTGCCCTCCGACATCGCGCAATTGCGAATGCACCTGGAGAAGGAGCATGAGGCGCTGCATGCCGGTCGCGACAGCGACGCCATCATGCTGTCGGCGCGCTTCCATGTCGGCATCGCCGAGATCGCGGCGCATTCGGTATTCACCAACTTCGTGCGCGACCTCGTCTCGCATTCCTCGCTGATCATCGCGCTCTACTGGAAACGCCGCGACGCGACCTGCGAGAAACATGCCCATCACGCGCTGGTCGACGCCATTGAAGCCGGCGACAGCGCCGACGCCGCGGCGCTGATGAACAGCCATCTGGTCGATCTGCTCTCGGGGCTCGATCTCACCGACAAGGTCGAGAAGTCCGACAGCCTCGCTGATCTGCTCCGCATCTGAGAGAGGCGTGTGCCCGGTCGATCGGTCTGATGCGTTAAGCCTGAGCCTGCCGTCCCCTCGGCCGTTTTCGGGTGGTCTCGGCGCCGCCTCGATGCCTGATGTGATCGATGAATGCGCGCAGTTTGGGCAGGACCTGATGTTTTTCCGGATAGTAGAGGAAGACACCCGGCGATGTCGCGGCGAAGGCCGAAAGCAGCGTTTCGAGGCGCCCGTCCGCGAGCGCCGCGGCGGCAATCGGGCTTGGCACCTGGGCAAGCCCGGCGCCCTGGATCGCAGCGCCAAGCAGCGTGGGATAGTCGTGTGCAATGAACGGCCCGGAAACGATTGCCTCGACCGCCTTGTTGCCCTTGGTGAAGCGCCACGGCGCGACCGAACCGTTCGATCGGCGCAGGCGCAGGCAGGCATGGTGGCGCAGATCCTCGATGCGCTCCGGCGTTGTTCGCTGGCGTAGATAGCCGGGACTGCCGACGACCACCATCGGAAAGGACGGCGTCAGTCGAACCGCGACCATGTCGGCCGCGATGAGGTCGCCGAGCCGGATACCGGCGTCAAATCCCTCGGCTGCGAGGTCCGCCAGTTCGCCGCTAGCGACGATCTCCAGCTCAATCTCGGGATAGGCCTGGCAGAAGGATGCGATCATCGGCTCCAGCAGCGTCGGCACCACCGCAGGCGGAACCGACAGGCGCAAAAGTCCAGCCGGCCGCTGGCCGATTTCGCGCGCGACCTCGCTTGCTGCTATCAATTCCTCGAAGGCTGGCCGGGCGCGCGAGAAAAAACGCTCGCCGGCTTCGGTCAGGCCGACGCTGCGTGTCGTGCGGACGAACAGCGCGGCGCCGATGCGCCCTTCCAAAGTCCGCACCGCCTGGCTGATCGCCGACGGCGTGACGCCAAGCTCCGCCGCCGCCTTGCGGAAATTGCGATGCCTGGCGACGCTCAGGAACGCCTCGACGCCGTCGAGCGCGCCATGCCGGACTGTGAAGTTTTGCTTCATGACCCATGGAGATTATCGCGGATAGTTCCCGGCACAAAGCGGTCGTATCTGTGTTGTCGATTGGAAGGCTGAAGGGAAGTGGCAATGACGGACGATTTGGATCGCGTGCGGCTGCGGGCGTCGGGGCCGCCGCCTTCGCTAAATCTCGGCGTCATCATGGGGCCGGGTTCCGCGGATTATGCCGCCAATCTTGGACGCAATCTGTTGGAAGGCCGTCTCGGTATCCTGACGGCGGTATTCGAAGCCGTTCCAGCCAATGTCTGACGGGAGACAAGAATGACGCCGGCCACGATCTTCAGCATCCATCTCCTCCTGGGCTACGTCCCGTGGCTGCTTTGCTTCGGCGCCTATATCTGGCCGAGGCTCAGGCTCATGGACCGCGTCGAGGCGCAGCGCGCCATCGCGACGCTGCACAGCTTCCGATTCTTCGGGCTGGCCTTCCTGGTTCCGGGCGTCGTTGGCCCGAACCTCCCGGCGGACTTCGCCGTCTTTGCCGCCTATGGCGATTTCGCGACCGGGCTGCTGGCCATGCTGGCGCTGCTTGGCGTGAGGCGGCCCTCGATCTTCTGGCCGTCCGTCGCAGCCTTCAATCTGGTAGGAATAGTCGACCTCGTCGGCGATTACTATCACGGCACCGTGCTTCATCTGCCCGAGCAGGCCGGGCAGCTGGGCGCCGCATACGCGATCCCGATCATCTATGTGCCCCTGCTGATGATTACGCACGTGGCCGCCCTTTATCTTCTGGCGCGACCTCAGCCCAAGACCGAGCCGGGCGCGGACAATAGGAAGGCGAGCGGTCTCAGTTCCCTTCGCTCTCCTTCATCCGTTCGATGATCGATCGGGCCGAAGCGCCGGCCTTTTCGACGGGCTTCGTCTGCTCATTCTGCACCATCGCCAGCGCCGTTCCCGGCTCGCCCTCCCACAGGATCAGGCTTGCCGCGCCGACCAGCCCGGCGCGGTCGCCGAGCTCGGCCGGCACGATCGGCACGTCGCGATATGCCTTCATGGCGCGCTCGTCGACCGTCGCCCTGATGCCGGGCGCCAGCAGGTCGAAGCCGTTGGCAAGGCCGCCGCCCATGACGATCAGGTCCGGCGAATAGAGATGCAGGAGATTGGTGAAGCCGATGCCCAGCCATTTCGCCTCGGTGTCGACCAGTTCGCCGGCGGCCGCGTCGCCGGCGCGCGCGGCATCCACGACATGCCGGGCCGAGACGTCGCCGTCGTCGGAAAGCCGTCTGAGCACCGAGCCGTCGCCTGGCTTGGTGAGCCGGGTCGCCCGGCGCCCGAGCGCGGTGCCGGAAGCAACGGCCTCGAAGCAGCCGACGTTGCCGCAGAAACAGCGGTCGCCTTCGCCGGTGATCGTCATGTGGCCGATCTCGGCCGCGAGCCCGCGCCTTCCATGGTAGATGTGGCCATCAGCAACCACGCCGCCGCCGATGCCGGTCGAGACGGTGACGAACACCAGCGAGCCCGCGCCGCGGCCGGCGCCGAAACGCCACTCGCCGAGCGCCGCGGCATTGGCGTCGTTCTCCAGCCGTACCGGCAAGCCGAACTGGCGGCTGAGGATGTCGATCAGCGGCACGTTGTGCCAGCCGGCGAGCGTCGGCGGCCCGATGACGATGCCTGCCTTGGGGTCGAGCGGCCCCGGCGCGCACATGCCGATGCCGCTGACCTTTGCCTGCGGGTGTTCTTTAAGCAGCCTGTCCGCAAGCGCTATGATCTGGCCGATGACCGCTTCCGATCCGGCGCCGGCGAGCGTCGGCGCCGAGACGCGCTTGACGACCTCGCCGCTGCGCTCGACCAGCGCGCCGCGCAGTTCCGTGCCGCCGAGATCGAAGGCAAGGGCGATCGTGCTCATCAGGCGGCGGCCTTCAGTCCATGCAGCCAGGCCATGCGCTGGGCGAGATTGGGATCGCCGAAAGCGAGCGAGCCCAGCACCACCGTGTCGGCGCCGGCGGCGCGCAGCAGCGGCACCGTCTCATGGCGGATGCCGCCATCGGCGGCGAGCCGGATGTCGGGCTCGCGGCCGGCCTTCCTCATCAGCGCGCGCGCCTCGACCAGCCTTGGGCAGGCTTCCTCGGACAGGCTCTGTCCCTTCACCCCGATCGAGGTGCCGAGCAGCGTCACGAAGGCCACGCGTGGCAGGAACGGCTCGATCGCTTCAACCGGCGTCTCCAGCCGCAGCACCACGCCGGCCTCCGCGCCGAGCTCACGCGCCAGCTTCACGGCGCGCAAGCCTGCAGCGCCATTCTCGGCATGGATGGTGACGAGATCGGCACCAGCCTCGATGAACTGGCGCGTCTGAGCCTCGACGATCTCGGCCTCGACCATCAGATGGACGTGGATCGGCTTCGCCGTCAGCTTGGCGATGCGCGCCACCATGTCGGGGAAGAAAAGGAAGCCTGGCGTGAAGCGGGCATCCGCCACGTCGATATGGTGCAGATCGACATGGGCTTCGATGCGCTTCAGGTCGCGCTCCATATTGGCGAGATCCGCCGACCACAGCGAGAATTCGCCGATAAGCCGGTTGCGCGGCAGTGCGGCTATTGCCGCAGGTCCGGAGACGGGTTTGGCGGTCATGACGGAATGAGGGCTCCGGGCATTCGAGTTGGACTGGAGGAAGGAACTGATCTGCTCGTGCAGTTCGATGAAATGTCTGGCGCTGTTGCGCGCCTTCGGCGTGATTTCGGCGAAGACCGCGCGGGGCATCGCGGCGGCAAGCGTGTAGGCGCTCGACAGCGGATGCACCGCGTCCATCGCGTTGCCGACAACCAGCGCAGGAATGTCGAGCGCCGCGACGTCGCGGTCGCAAACGCCTGGACCGTCGCCGGCGATGTCGGCGAGCACTTGCGCGAACTCCTTGGCGTCGGGCCGGTCGAAATAGCCGAGCAGCGAGGACAGATTGTCGGGCGCCTCGCGGTAGAGCCGCGTGGCCGTGTCCGATCGTGCGAAGATCGTCCGCCCTTTGTCGGCCCCGTGTTCCAGGATGAGCTCGGCGGCCTCGGTGATCGGCCGCATGTTCTGCGGTGCCGGCGAAAACGTCCATGCCGGCCGCACCAGGACCAGGGCGGCGACGCGCCGCGGATGACGGCAGGCGAGGCGAAGCGCGATCGCGGCGCCCATCGAGACGCCGCCGGCAACGAAGCGGTCGAGGCCGGCACGATCGGCGGCGGCAAGCACATCGTCAGCGAAGATTTCGAACGAGAACGGCCGCCGCTTGCCAAGCCCAGAGCCGCCATGCCCGCGGCATTCCAGCGTGATGCGCCGGAAGCCTGCGGGGAAAGTCTGCGCGACCTGCGCCTCGCCGCCGCCGAGCCCATGCTGAAAGACGACCGCCAGGCCTTCGCCGGTGTCGGTCATATGCAGCGTGGCACCGTCGCGCAGCAGCGTGCCCATCACATGAGCCCCTTGAGGAAGCGGGCGACGCCCGGCGCTTCCTCGGCCGAAAGCCCGTGCGTCACCAGCGGCCCGTCGAAGCCTGTGACCCTCAGGCGAGCGACGAAGTCGTCGAAGTCGACCACGCCTCGTCCGGCCGTGGCGAAGCGCCCGTCGGCGAAACGGTCCTTGGCGTGCGCAAGCGCGACATGACCCGCCGTGCGCTCGACCGCTTCGGCAACGATGCCGCGTGCCTCGTCGGCATTCGCTCGCTCGAACAGATTGGCGGGGTCGAGCACGATGCGCAGCCGGTTCGAACCCATTTCGGAAATCAGCCGCGCGGCGTCATCGGCGGAGGTGACGATGTTGGCTTGCTCCGGCTCGATGCCGAGATCGACGCCGTGGTGCTCGGCGAGCTGAAGCGCCTTCTCCATTTCCCGCGCCATGTCGGCCCAAGCCGAGGGATCGGCATTGTCGGGGTGGTGCGCCCATTGGTCCTCGGCGTTGCGCGTTCCGGTGCACAGTGTCACCAGCGGGATCGAAAGCCTGGCGGCTGCCTCAATGACCACCCCGAGCCGCCGCAGCCCGTCATCGCGCACCCGGCTGTCCGGATGCGCCATGTTGTAGGTTCCCGACAGCGCGACGAGACCGACGCCGCTAGCCTTAGCGGCGGCATCGATCGTACGGATCGCTTCGTCGGGAACATCGTCCGGCATCGACGGCAGGCCGGCGCAGGCAAGGTTGAACTGGGTGACTGCGAAGCCCGCTTCGCGAACGGCGGCGAGCACGCCGGCCGGCTCGCCGCCTGGAAAAGTCTTGGCGAACACCCCGACCTGCATCAGACCGCTCCGGTGACGCCGGCGAGCTCAACGCGCTGGCCGCTTTCGACCGAGCGGGCGATCGCCACCATGGCGCGGATCGAAGCGAGCCCGTCCTCCACGGTGGCGCCGCGCTGCGGCGCGCCGTTGAGCACCGTGTCGGCGAGGCCTTCCAGTTGGCGGCGGAAGAAGTGGCCGTCGGCGCCGAGCGGCTTGCGCGACGTCGCGTCCTTCTCATGAAAAATGTCGACCTCGCTGGCGCGGAAATACCAGGGATTGAAGGTCTTCGCGATCACCGAGCCGTTCTCGCCATAGAGCTGGAAGCCCTCGTGCCAGTCCATGCGCACCGCAACGGTCAGGTCGAGATGGCCGAGCGCGCCATTGGCGAACTCCGTCTCGACGAACCAGCAATAAGCGCCGAAGCGCTCGTTGAGCCGCGCGCGCACGGCGGTGATTTCGCCGCACAGGAAGCGCGCCGTGTCGACCAGATGCGAGCCATGCGCCAGCATGAAATACTGTCTCAGGTCCGCCTTCGGATTGCCGGCCGGCTTCCTCGCCAGCTTGCTGGTGACGGGCAGCGGCTGCACGGCGTCGGTATTGGTGTAGCGATGGGTGGAATCGCAATACCAGGCCTTCAGCGCCAAGATCTCGCCCATCTCGTCGCGCACGAAATCGCGCGCCGCCTCCAGCGCCGGGTCGAAGCGCTTCATATGCCCGACCTGAAGCACCTTGCCGGAGCGCTTGACCGCTTCCGCCAGCCTCTCGCCTTCTTCGACGGAAATGCCGATCGGCTTTTCGCAAAGCACGTGCTTGCCTGCTTCGAGCGCCCTGATCGACATCGGCACGTGGTAGGCGTCGGAGGTCGCGACGATCACCGCCTCCAACTTGGGGTCGGCGAGCATCTCGTCATAGTCGCCATACATTTTTTGCGGCTCGTAGGTGGCGCTCATGCGCGCAAGCAGGTCGGGCGCCGCGTCGCAGATCGCGTAGAGGTCGGCATTGGCTGCCTTCACGCAGGATTCCAGATGCGCGAACTGCGCGATCGGCCCGCAGCCGAGCACACCGACACGAAGACGACGGTCTTGTTTGCGGATCATCGCCTCAAGCCCCGTAGCCGCGCATGGTCTGGCGATTGGTCTTCACCGCGCCAGCCGGATCGGCGGCGGCGGTTTCGGATTCCTCCTCCAGCACCAGCCAGCCGTTGAAGTTGGGCGCGGCGCTGGCGATCTCGATCACCTTAGCCGTGTCGCAGACACCCTGGCCGAGCATCGCCCAACTGCCGTTGGCATCGACGTCTTTCAGATGCACGTAGCGGATGCTGTCGCGATAGGTGGTGAGCGTATCGGCCATGTCCTGACGGCCGCGCAAGATGTGTCCGGTGTCCGGCACCCAGCCGACCAGCGATGGGTCAAGCAGGGAGAAGATGCCGTCATAATCGGCGCGGTCGAAGAGCAGCGTGTTGTGATGCGAGCTCGGATGCACAGCCACCTGCACGCCGGCCTTGCGCCCAAGTTCGCCGGCCTTGTTGTAGACCTCGGCGGCGATGGCGAATTTGTGGTCGCGCGGGCCGTCGGAGACGACGGTTGCCGAGCCCATCGACACCAGCGCTCCCGGAAAGGCGGCGGCGAAGTCGATCCAGCGACCGGCGGTTTCGAGGTCCTCGCCGATTTTCTCCTTGAGCGTGAAGCCGCTCTTCGAGCCGAAGGCGAACGAGACCAGCATGAGGCCGGATGCCTTCAACGCGGCGGCGAACTCCGCAGGCTTGCCGGCATAGCGACCGATCATCGTGTCGGTGATCTCGATGCCGGCATAGCCGCCGTCGGAAATCGCCTTGATGAGATCGTCCGGGCCGCCGCCAAAACGGTCGCCGAGCATCTCCCAGGTAAAAGTCTGGCAGCCGACTTTGAGGTCTTTCACGTTCATTCTTTCATTCCTTGATACCGCCCATTCCTTGGTGTCGCTCTGCGTCTTCATGGGAGGGACGTCCTACTTGACCGAGCCCGCGGTCATGCCTGCGAGGAAGAATCTCTGGGCAACGAGGTAGATGAGCAAAAGCGGTAACGAGCCGAGCACGCTCATCGCCATCATCTGGTTCCATTCGAAGGCGTGCTGCCCCATCAACAGCTGGATGCCGATCGGCACGGTGCGCATGGACGTCGACTTGGTCAGCGTCAGCGCAAAGAGAAATTCGTTCCAGCATAACAGGAAGGTGTAGACAGACGTCGCCACGATACCAGGCAGCGAGATCGGGACGATCACCCGCCAAAGCGCTGTCCAACTGGTGCCGCCGTCGACAGCCACCGCTTCATCGAGATCGCGGGGCAAGGTGTTGAGATATCCCGTCATCAGCAGGATCGCGTAGGGCAGCGTAAACACCAGGTAAGTCAGGATCAGCGCGATATAGGTGTCAAAGATGCCATATGAGACGACAAGCCCGAAGAAGGGGATGAGAAGCGTGATCGGCGGAATCGTCTGCGTGCTGATGATGAGTGTGTTCAGGCTGCCCTTGCCGCGAAAGTTGAAGCGGCTGAACCCGTAGGCCGCCAGCAAGGCGATCAGCACCGTCAGCACGGTCACCGCTGCCGCCACGAAGTAGCTGTTGAAGAAGAAGCGCAGCTTTACCGGGTCGCCAACGATGGCTGCGTACGCTTCCAGCGTGAAGGCCTTCGGCAGGATGGTTGGTGGCAGGGCAAAGATTTCAGTATTCGATTTGAACGAGCTGCTGAGCATCCAGTAGATCGGGAAGGCCGCGAAAAAGAGCCCCGCGACAAGCGCTACATGGAGCGCGACGGTGATCAGCCTGTCTTTCGGCGTGTGCCTTTTCCTCATGGTGACTACCGAGCCTTTTGATAACGGATGTAGAACAGCGTCAGGCCAAGCGAGATCAGCAGGATGACCACAGCGCTCGCCGACGCCTGAGACAGGTTGTAGCTCGAAAACGCCAGCTTATAGGTGTAGGTGCTGAGGACCTCGGTCGAGTAGATCGGACCACCCCCCGTCGTTATCCAGATCAATGGGAAGACCTGCATGGTCCAGATGAAGTCGAGCAGCGAGATGCTGATGATGATCGGCATCAACTGCGGGATCGTGATGAAGATCAGCTTCTGGTAGGCCTTGGCGCCGTCGATATCGGCGGCCTCGTAGAAATCCTTGGGAATGCCCTGCAGGCCTGCGAGCAGGCTGACCATGAAAAGCGGGTACCCCGCCCAGATATTGGCGAAGGTGACGGCGTGCAGCGCGGTCTCGGGCGAGGAAAACCACTCGACCTTGGAACCGATGATGCCCATCTGCATGAGAATGCTGTTCACGATCCCGTTCGGCTCAAGCAGGAGGCGCCAGATCACGGCGATAATCACCGCAGTGAACAGCCAAGGCAGTATGTAGAGCACGCGCAGAATATTGCGCAGCATCGGATTGATGCGGTCGCTGTTCAGCATGAGTGCGAAGACCATGCCGATGGTCATGTGGAAAACGACACTCATGCAAGTGAAGTAGAGCGTGTGCCACAGCGAAGCCCAAAACACCGGATCGGCAAAGATCGCCTGGTAGTGTTTCAGTCCGGCAAAGGATGGGTCACGGCGCAGCACCGCGCTGTTCTGGAACGAATAGGCAATCACCGTCACCATCGGCAGCAGCATCAGAAGACCGATTATGAGGAGCGAGGGCGACAGATAGAGATAGGGTGCGACCGCTCGTTTCAGTCTGTGATGGGAGCGCTTCTGCGGGGTCATGTGCCAACCTTGAAATACGCCTTCAAGAGAAGGTGAGCTTCGGAACACGGGTCCAACGATCCGTTGTGGCCGGGTGGCCTGCCCGAAGTCAGGCCACCCGGTCGGAAAGTGAACGGGGAACAGGCCGATCAGAATTTCGCCATCCAGCCCTTTTGAGCGTTGGCTGCGGCTTGTTCCGGAGACTGCTCGCCGGCAAGCATCTTCTGGGCTTCCACGTCGAACTGGGTCATCAGGTCTTCCGCCACCGGCAGACCCGTGAACTCGTTGGCGAGATAACCGGTCTTGAAGATTTCGAAAGCCTTTGCGAATGCCTTGTCGGACGTCACGAAATCGGGCTTGGCGTTGACGTTGCCCGGGAAGGCGTTTGCAAGCGACACGAGCTTGGCGTTCACCTTTTCACTCATGAGATATTGGACGAGCTTCCAGGCCTCCTCCTGGTGCTTCGAGCCGGCAGAGATACCGATACCCCAGGAGGCATAGGGAAGGCCGCGCTTGCCGTTGTAGTTCTCCACGACCGGGACCGGGATGAGGTCGAAGTTCAGCTTGGGATTGCGTTTGCGGATGAGGTTCACATGCGCGAGCGAGTCGATCATCATCCCGACCCGGTCGTTGACGAATTCCTCGACCTTCTCCTGTTCCGTCTTGGTGGCGATGCCGGGCGAGATGGTGCCGGCGTCGTTGAGCGATTTCACGAAGCTGAGCATATCCACCACCGGTTTGCCCTCGAGGTCGGGCTTGCCATTCGCCATCATCGACTGGCCCGAAGCCCAAACCCACGACATCATGTCGTTCTGAACGCCGGACGGCGTCTGCAGCGACAGCGGCAGCACCCAGCCATACTGGTTCTTGTCGGCATGGGTCATCTTCTTGGCGGCTTCGAGGAACTCCGCGCGGGTCGACGGCAGCTTGGTCACGCCTGCCTGGGCGGCGAGGTCCAGATTGACGAACACCGGATAGACGAACGAAGCGACCGGGAACATCACGGCCTTGCCGTCCACCTTGATGATGTCCGCGACCTGGGCTTTGTCGAACTTGCTCGCATCCATCATCGGGTTCATGTCGGAAAGCGCACCTTGCGCATTCAGATTGTTCACCCAGGCGCCATCGAGACCGACAACGTCGCTAAGCGTTCCGGTCGCAGCACCGACCGAGATCTGGTCTCGCGTGGTCGCATAGGGGCCGCTGACCAGCGTCACCTTGATCCCGGGGTTTGCAGCCTCGAACTCGTCCATGATTTTGCGCAAGGAGCCTGCGGGCAGCTCTGGCTCCCACCACTGCGTGAATTCCAGCGTCGTGTCCGCCATGGCGCCGGTTGCGCCGAGCAGCCATGCGGCCGCGGCCATTTTCAGCATCGCGGGTCGTATCCGAAACGTCATTTTCTCCTCCTTCTTAAGATCGACCGCACAATGCGGACGATCGTCTGCTTCATTCAGAAGTCTTCTTACGAGTACTTTCGCAGGCGCATCGCTCCTGCCTGCGGGCTCTGCGACAAATCTTCAGATCGCCAGATGCGTTTCGGGATCGAAGAAATGGAGCTTGGCTTCGTCTACGGCCAAGCGGATCTCCGAGCCGGGCAGGACTGTGCTGACCGGTTCGAATTTCGCCACCGCGTTCGAGGTCATGCCGAAATCCTGCACCGCGTCCGGATCGCCGGAGTCCACCCGCACCGCGTCGATGCTGAGATAAACGATGTGTTCGGACCCGAGTTCTTCGATCGAGGTCACCTTTGCCGGGATCGTCTGATACTTGCGGCCGGATTCGAGACTGCTGTCATAGAGATCCTCCGGTCGGATCCCGAACACGACCTTGCGCCCCGCATACGACCTCAAGGACGGCCTGCGCACGAAGGCTGCGTCCTGCAGCCGGATGGCGAAGGTGCCGGACATCAGTTCGTCGCCCGTCAGCGTCCCCTCGAACAGGTTCATCGAAGGAGAACCGATGAAGCCGGCAACGAAGGCGTTCACCGGCGATTCATAGAGTCTCTTGGGAGTGTCGACCTGCTGCAGCACGCCGCCCTTCAACACCGCGACCCTGTCCCCCATCGTCATCGCCTCGGTTTGGTCGTGGGTCACGTATATGGTCGTGACGCCGAGCTGCTTTTGCAGGCTGGTGATTTCGGCGCGCATTTGAACACGCAGCTTCGCGTCCAGATTGGAAAGGGGTTCGTCCATGAGGAAGGCGGCCGGCTCGCGCACCATGGCGCGGCCCATGGCAACCCGTTGACGCTGTCCGCCTGAAAGGTTCGCGGGTTTGCTGTCGAGCAGAGATGTCAGCTGAAGGGTTTTGGCAATCTCGTCCACCCGCTTCTTGCGCTCGGCCTTCGGCTTGCCTGCCAGCCGCATCGAAAAGGCGATGTTTTCGAACACCGTCATATGCGGGTAGAGCGCGTAGCTCTGGAAGACCATCGCGATGTCGCGGTCCTTGGGCGGCATGTCGACGACGTCGACTCCGCCGATCCGAACGCTGCCGCTTGTGACGTCCTCCAGCCCCGCGATCATTCGCAGCGCGGTGGATTTGCCGCAGCCGGACGGCCCGACGAGAATCAAGAATTCGCCATCCTCGACCGACAGGTTCAATAGGTCGATTGCGTGAAAGTTGTTCCCATAGGTCTTGCAGATAT